>JBFGBS010000041.1:0-9523 GCA_041567475.1 Arthrobacter sp. | reverse complement strand
TGCTCCCGGCCAGCCCCTCGCCGGCGATATTGAACCAGCCGTCCACGAAGGCTTCGGTGTTCCCCGGCGGGAGGCCAAGCGTCATCTTGGCGATCGAACCCGGGTCTGCGGTGGCTTTGATCACGGCGGCGCAGTTCGCTGATCGGGCCGTTTCGGAGGACACCGCCACCGAGCCGCTGCCCGCCGTGGCGACCGTGAAACCGTCGAGAGTTCCGGCTTCGAAATTGGCCGCCGCGACCGTCGTGCCCGGGTAGGGGTCCGCGGGCGGAGGAGTTCCGTCCCGGCAGGCCTGCGCTCCAGCGGTCGCCGGACCGGAGCTGAGGGCCGGTAGGCCGAACAGCGCCAGCACAACGGAACCCGCCAGGCACAGCTTAAGCACCCGGTTCATCGGTCGGTCCTCCACCATCGGCATCAGGCCGGAAAACCCCGGCCCCGCCACCGCTCCGCATCTGCAATGTTTGTTCCCCGCACCATAGCCCATGGCCTCTTGGGAAAAGCTGGAACTGATCGCTGTGCCGGGCGGCACGGGCCGGAGCGTGACCCATCCTTTAGGAACACACAGAATCAACAAAAGTTTTCTTTAGCGTTACTGAAATTATGCCTATGGCCATCTTCACGGTTGTTATCCGATCGGGACATTTGCCCAGACCATACGGGCATTGAGCGCCCGTTGCGGCCTGTAGCATGGGGCGCACAGGGTGACCAGCATCACAGCTTTGCCGCTTCATCGGACCACTATGTCCGGCCCGCTGGCCCCTGACCGTTCGCATCGGTTGCACAGGCGCAACCCAGACCATCCCCTGTGGAGGTTTTCAATTTGAGAAGTACAACGAGAGGCCTGTCGCAGCGACGGGGCCGGAGACTGCTGACAGCCATGGGCGCCGTATTCGCGGCCATGGCAGCGCTCCTGCTCATCATCGCGCCGGCAACCCACGCCACGACCCCCTCACCGACACCATCCCCGTCGGTTTCCCCATCTGTATCGAACGAGACGTTCACCAATAACATCAGCGGGTTCCTGCGCGGCGATGACCGCACCCCGCTCGCCGGGGTCGAGATCACAGTCAAGGGTGAAGGCTTCACCGGGACGACTAAGTCCGCGGAGAACGGTTCATGGTCGATCGGCGTCCCCAAGCAGGGGACGTACGAGGTCAACCTCGACGAGTCGACCATCCCGGACGGCCGCAAGCTCGCCGACGGCCAGGAGAACCCCCGGACTGTCACGTTCAGCCAGACCTCGAACCTCTCGGTCATCTTCGCGTTCGGCGAAGGCATCGTGGTGCAGCAGCAGGACTTCGGCAAGAACCTGATCAACCGCCTCGTGGCCGGCCTGAGCTTCGGCCTGCTGCTGGCCCTCGCCGCCGTCGGCCTGTCCCTGATCTTCGGTACGACCGGCCTGACCAACTTCGCCCATGGCGAGATGGTCACCCTGGGCGCCGTGCTGGTCTTCGCGTTCAGCGCGATGAACCTGCCGTTCTGGCTGGCCATCCTCCTGGCTGTCCTCGGCGGCGGTGTGTTCGGCTATGTGCAGGACGCCGGCCTCTGGAAGCCGCTGCGTCGGCGCGGCACCGGGCTGGTCCCCATGATGATCGTCAGTATCGGCCTGGCCCTCGCCACCCGCTACGCCATCCAGTTCTACTTCGGCGGGGCAACCCAGCAGTTGCCGTTCGCGCAGAGCTCGGAAATCCAGATCGGCCCGATTTCCATCTCCCCGAACAACCTTTGGTCGCTGCTGATCAGTGCGGTGGTCATCACCGTGCTCGGCATCGTCCTGCTGAAGACCCGGCTCGGCAAGGCCACCCGCGCGGTGGCTGACAACCCGGCCCTGGCCGCGGCCTCGGGCATCGACGTCGACTCCGTCATCCGGATCGTCTGGGTCACCGGCGGCATGCTGGCCGCCCTGGGCGGCATCCTGTGGGCCTACTACCGGCCGGGCGTCACGTTCGATATGGGCTCGCAGATCCTGCTGCTCATTTTCGCGGGCGTGACCCTTGGCGGCCTCGGCACCGTGTTCGGCGCCCTCATCGGTTCCGTCATCGTCGGCATCTTCGTGGAGCTGACCACCGTCTTCGGCCTCGCCGCAGATCTAAAATATGTGGGGGCCCTGTTCATCATGATCGTTGTCCTCTTGTTCCGGCCACAGGGCATCCTGGGTCGTCGCGAGCGCGTGGGTTAGGAGACAGTCATGGACTTCGGATTTATTATTTCCAACGCTGCGGGCGAGATTTTCAGCCCGACGACGGCGGCCTATGCCCTCGCCGCCCTGGGCCTCGCCGTCCACTTCGGCTACTCCGGCCTGCTGAACTTCGGCCAGGCCGGCTTTATGGCGGTGGGCGCCTATGGCTTCGCCATTTCGACGCTGACCTTCAACGTGCCGTTCTTCGTCGGCCTGCTGATCGCCGTGGTACTGGCCTCGATATTCGCTCTTTTGCTGGGCATCCCGACCCTCCGGCTGCGTGCGGACTACCTCGCCATCGTGACGATCGCCTCGGCGGAAATCGTCCGCTACATCGTGACCACCAACCAGCTCACCGCGGTGACGGGTTCGGCGAACGGTCTTGCCGCCTTCGAAGGCGGGTTCTACGCCATGAACCCGTTCCCGGCCGGCGATTACTTCGGCATGAATAACCGGGACTTCTTCATCCGGATCGTCGGCTGGGGCCTGGTGGCCCTGTGCTGCACCTTGGTGTGGCTGCTGATGCGCAGCCCGTGGGGCCGCGTCCTGAAGGGTATCCGCGAGGACGAGAACGCGGTCCGCTCACTCGGCAAGAACGTCTACGCCTACAAGATGCAGGCACTGGTCATCGGTGGCGTGCTCGGTGCACTGGCGGGCATGATCTTCACGCTCCCGCGCGGCGCCGTGCAGCCGGCAAACTACGGTACCGAGCTGACGTTTTTCCTCTACACCTGCCTGCTGCTGGGCGGCCTGGGCACCGTCCTCGGACCGGTCATCGGCGCCATGATCTTCTGGGTGGTTCTTTCGCTGACCCAGGGCCTGCTGTTCGGGGCCATCGAGTCCGGCGCCATCACCTTCCTGAACACGGTCCAGGCCGGGCAGCTCCGCTTCATCCTGGTGGGTGTTGCGCTGATGCTGCTGATGATCTTCAGGCCGCAGGGCGTCTTTGGTAACAAGAAGGAGCTGGCATTCGCATGAGCGCGAACCCAACCGAAGAAAATATCGACTACATGACGGACACCCGTCCGATTGCCGTCGGGGACGCCGTTCCCGGCTGCAAGAAGCGGGACCCGATCGTTGTGGCCGAAAACGTGACGCGGACCTTCGGCGGCATCAACGCCGTCGACGTCGAGTACCTCGAAATCCCCCGGCACAAGATCACTGCGCTGATCGGGCCTAACGGGGCCGGCAAAACGACCCTCTTCAACCTGCTGACCGGGTTCGATACCCCGAACTCCGGCAAGTGGCAGTTCGAGGGACAGAGCATCGCCGGGGTGTCCTCCTACAAGGTCGCGCGCATGGGCATGGTCCGGACCTTCCAGCTCACGAAGGTCATGGGCAAGCTCACCGTCATGGAGAACATGCGGCTGGGCGCCTCCAAGCAGCCGGGCGAGAGCCTGTCCAAGGCCCTCTTCAAGGGGATCTGGGGCGGCCGGGAGAAACAGATCACGGCTGAAGCAGAGGTGCTGCTGGAGAAGTTCAAGCTGGACGCCAAGAAGGACGACTATGCGGCGTCCCTGTCCGGCGGCCAGCGCAAGCTGCTGGAAATGGCCCGGTCCCTGATGGTCAAGCCCAAGCTCGTGATGCTCGATGAGCCCATGGCCGGCGTCAACCCCGCCCTGACCCAGTCACTCCTGGACCACATCAAGAACCTCAAGGCCGACGGCATGACCGTGCTGTTCGTCGAGCACGACATGCACATGGTGCGCCACATCGCGGACTGGGTGGTGGTGATGGCCGAGGGCAAGATCGTCGCCGAAGGACCTCCCGGCGACGTGATGAAGAACCCGGCCGTTATCGATGCCTACCTTGGGGCACACCACGATGTGGACCTCGGCGACACGGAGGGCCTCCTCGAACTCGAAAACGACCTCGAGGCCGACCAGGAGTCAGTGGTCGGTACGCCCGACGCGGGCATCATCGCCAAGGACGTCATCGCCAAGGAAACCGAGGAGCGCCGGAGCGCCCGCGGGAGACACAGCAGTGACGACACTACAGAGAAGGGCACAGAATGAGCGCCACCAATGCGGCGCCGGCCGCCAAGCCCCTGCCGGATGAGGATTCGGTCGTCAAAGTCACGGACCTCGTGGCCGGCTACCTCCCGGGCGTCAACATCCTCAACGGCTGCAGCATCGAAGCCCGCAAGGGCGAGCTCATCGGTATCATCGGCCCCAACGGCGCCGGCAAGTCGACCCTGCTCAAGGCCATGTTCGGCCTGGTCAAGGTTCACTCCGGATCCGTCGTGGTCCGTGGTCAGGACATCACCGGGCTCAAAGCCAACAAGCTGGTCAGCCGCGGCGTGGGCTTCGTGCCGCAGACCAACAACGTCTTCGCCGCCCTGACCATCGAGGAAAACCTCCAGATGGGCATGTTCCAGCGCCCCAAGGACTTTGCCCAGCGGTTCGACTTCGTCACGGGCCTGTTCCCTGAACTCGGCAAGCGCCGTGCGCAGCGGGCGGGCTCGCTGTCCGGCGGTGAGCGCCAGATGGTGGCCATGGGCCGGGCCCTGATGATGGACCCTGCCGTGCTGCTGCTGGACGAACCCTCGGCCGGCCTCTCCCCCGTCAAACAGGATGAGACCTTCCTCCGGGTTCACGAGATCAACCGGGCCGGCGTTTCGGTGATCATGGTGGAGCAGAATGCCCGCCGCTGCCTGCAGATCTGCGACCGCGGCTATGTTCTGGACCAGGGCAAGGACGCCTACACGGGTACCGGCCGGGAGCTGATGAAGGACCCCAAGGTCATTCAGTTGTACCTGGGCACCCTGGCGGACACGGTCGAGTAGGGACTGCTTCAAAGGGGGCCGCCACAGCTGCTGTGGCGGCCCCCTTTTGCGTGCCCGGTGCGGACGCCCGCGTCACGCTGCGCAGACTCTTAGGCCGGCAGCTGCGGCCCGGAGCCCGGATTCCCGGCATCCATGGCCGACGACGGCAGGCGACGGCGTCGAAAGCCTGCCGTGCGTGACGGCAGGCCGCCGCTGCAGCAACTCCCCTGACACAACAAGAGGCCCCCGTCCGTGGACGGGGGCCTCTTGTTATGTCAGGAAGTGGCGTTACAGCTTGCCGAATTCTTCCTTGAGCGGCGTGTAGGTGTTGTCATCCTGGAACTCGTAGATGCCGATGTAGGCTTCGGTCGGGTCCCCGGCGTCGGAGAACGTTACGGGACCGGACTGGCCGTCGTAATCGATGTCCTTGCCCTCACGGAGCAGGGTGACGCAGGACGGGAAGTCGGTGCACTTCTCCCCGCCTTCGGAAACGGCCTTCAGCTGAGCCGCGATGTCGACGCCCTTGGTGCTCTGGGCGGCCTCGGCTGCCAGGGCGATCAGGTTGACGGCGTCGTAGGACTCGCCACCGTAGGTGAAGTCCTTCAGCGCCGGGTCAACGGCGAGCATCTTCTGCTTGAAGTCGTCCTTGGCGAAGGTTCCGGGGATGGTGCCCTGCGCGCCCTTGAGCGTACCCGGCTGGAAGTCCGAGCTGTAGTTGGACATGTTGCCGTCCACCATGAAGAGCTGCGTGGGCTTGATGCCCTTGCCCGTCATGAGCGGAACGATCGACTTGGCCTGGTCAAAGGTGATCAGCGCAATCGCGTCGGGCTTGGCCGCAACGACCTTGTCCACCTGGCTGCTGAACTGCGAGTCGCCTTCGTTGAAGAGCTCCTCGGCCACAACCTGGCCGCCTGCCGCTTCGAAAGCAGCCTTGACGTTCTCCGCCAGGCCCGTGCCGTAAGCGTCGTTCAGAACGATCATGCCGACGGTCTGGGCGCCACAGCTGGCCATGTAGTTGCCAAGCACCTTGCCCTGGAGCACGTCCGAGGGGGCGGTGCGCCAGTACAGGCCCTTGTCATCCCATGCGGTGAAGTCCGGCGAGGTGTTCGCCGGGGAGAACATCACAGCACCGGCACCGGTGATCTGGTTGATGACGGTCTTCGAAACACCGGACGAGGCGGCACCGATGATGGCGCTGACGCCCTGGCCCAGCAGGGAGGTGGTCGACTGGGTGGCGATGTCCGTCTTGGTGTCACCGGAGTCCCGGTGAATGATCTCGATCGGCTTGCCCAAGACGCCGCCGGCGTCGTTGACTTCCTTGACGCCCAGGTTCACGCCTGCAACTTCGGGCGGGCCGAGGAATGCCAGCGAGCCTGTGGTCGGCAGGAGCGAACCCAGCTTCAGGGGCGTGTCTGTCGTAACCGCGGAGGCAGGAACGGGACCGGTATTGGTTGCCGCGGCGGTTCCTGCTGCGGCACTGGCGCCGGCATCCGGGCAGGAAATCCCTGCGGCAGCCACGGGGGCTGACTCGGTGGACGTCGGCGTGGAGGTCCCGCCGCAGGCCGTAGCCAGGAAGGTGACGCCGAGGCCAAGCGCAGTGAGCTTGGCGATGCGGGGCGCCGCCTGGGGGAGTGAAGTCATATACAGTCTCCTCGATCGAAAGGTACGAACGCCTTTGACACGAAAGATCAGGTGTTCCTGATTCCATCTCAAGCTAGTGCAATTTCGAGGCGAAAATAAGTGAGTACGGTCACATCCTCATAACAGTCGTTGCATAGAGGGAATCAGACGCCCGGATCCGGCCCGGCCGGCCGGGCAACCGCATGAGCAGGCCGCTCAGCGGCGTGCTCGGGCCGCTCAAGCGGCGTGTTCAGACCGCTCAAGCGGCGTGTTCAGCACAAGATTGTGCCCCAGGTGGGACTCGAACCCACAACACGCGGATTTTAAGTCCGCTGCCTCTGCCAATTGGGCTACTGGGGCGCCCGGTCCATGCTATCCCGACGAAGGCCGGCCAGCTGCCTGAAACGGTTCGGCGTAACGAAAGGATCCGGTCACGCCGCCGGGCCAGACCGCCAGTGGCAGCAGCTGGAAATGCCCGGCCCAGGACGGCTCCGGCGGCTCCACTCCGAGTGTTCCAGAGGGGACAAACCCGAAGCGGTCATAAAAGTCCGGGCTGCCGAGCAGGGCGATCCCCCGCTCCCCCGCCGCGTTGGCCCGGGCGGCTGTTTCCTTCATAAGCGCCGTCCCGATGCCGTGGCGCTGAAGCCGCGGGACCACCCCGATCGGCCCGAGGCCCAGCAGTTCCAACTCCCCCACCCAGCCCCGGGTGCTGATCACGTGGCCCACGATTTCGCCGTCGAGTTCCGCGACGATGCTGAACTCCGGCAGGTAATCCGCGCACTCGAAGAGCCGGGCCAGCAGTCCGACTTCCTCGGGTTCGCCCTCGACGGGCAGCCCGGTCTCGGGTGAGACGGCAAAGGCGGCGGCCGTCAGCGCCAGGATCGCCGGACGGTCGGCCGGTGTCTCGGTGCGCAGGACGGGCTCCGAGGCGGGCCGCTGCGGGCCGGCGTCCTCGGCCAGCTCATGCAGGGCTTCAAGCGCCCGTTCCACGTCTGCCACGGGTACCAGGAGGTGGTCGTGGTGGAACCCGGCCAGGACGTTGCAGCTGATCTTCGCCGCGGTCAGGGCCGCGCTGACTGCCGCCGTCAGGCCGACGGCCTCCAAGGAGGAATGCACCTCCAGCGTGATCCAGGCGCCGACGAAGTCGTAGGACAGCCCCAGGCTGTCCGCCTCCGCCCGCGGCATGACCACGGTCAGCCCCTCAGCCTCCCGGACCGCCGCCTCGATGCCCCCGGTCAGCGGCCTGCCATGCGGCCACAGCACGTAGACGAATTCCCCGTCCCGGCGGGCGGGGCGCATCGTGGCCAGCAGGGTGCGAAGATCCTTTTCACCTGTCGTCATGGAGCCAGTCTAGGCGCAGGCCGGACCCGGACCCGGACCCGGCCGGCGCGGCAGGCCGGGCCGGCGGCAAACGGCAGCGGCGGCCGCTCCCCGGGAGGGGAGGGCCGCCGCAAGCAGTTCGCTTCAGGCTATTTGGAGTCCGCTGCGACGCGCTCCGGGGAACCGGCAGCCTTGGGCTGCTCGGGGGCGGGAGCGGCCGCCGGCTTCGGAGCCGGCGTAGCGGCGTCCACAAAGGCACCGCGCGGGTTGTCCAGGTCGATCAGCTGCGTGGTGTCGCGGCCCATGAAGAAGCTCAGGATCCAGTTCATGATGACGCGGATCTTACGCTCGACGGTGGGCATCGCGAAGCCGTGGTAGCCGCGGTGCGCGAGCCAGGCCAGCGGGCCCTTCAGGCCGATCCGGCCGACCAGCTTGATGTTGGCGACGCCCTTCCATTCGCCGAAGCCGGCGACGGCGCCCAGGTTCTTGTGCTTGTAGTCCTTGAGTTCCTTGTCCCAGCGGGAAGCCCACAGGTTCTTGGCGAGGCGCTTGGCCTGGCGCAGGGCGTGCTGGGCGTTCGGGACGCAGGTGCCGTCCGGCAGGCCGCTGCCGGTCAAATCCGGCACGGCTGCGACGTCGCCGGCGGCCCAGGCGTTCGGAATGATGCCTTCGTCGCCGGCGATCCGGAGGTCGGCGAGGACGCGGACACGGCCGCGCGGTTCGAGCGGGAAGTCCGTGGAGCGGACCATCGGGTTGGCCTGCACACCGGCGGTCCAGACGAGGGTGTCGGCTTCAAAGTCCTGCGCCAGCGACTTATCCGGCAGGTTGATGAGCTTCAGGGAGCCTTCGGCATTGTCCAGCGAGGTGTTGAGCAGGACCTCGATACCGCGGCTGCGCAGGTGTTCAACGACCCACTCGGCCTGGCTGGCCGTGACCTCGGGCATGATGCGGCCCATGGCTTCGACGAGGACGAAGCGGACTTCCTCCTGCTGGATGCGCGGGTTGTTCTTGACCGCCGCACGGGCGAGGTCTTCCATTTCGGTGATGCATTCGATGCCGGCGAAGCCGCCGCCGACAACCACGAAGGTCAGGGCGCGGGCGCGCTCGGCGGGGTCGGTCATGGACGACGCGGCCTCGATGCGGTCCAGGACGCCGTTGCGCAGTGCGACGGCTTCTTCGATGGTCTTGAGGCCGATGCCCTTTTCCGCCAGTCCCTTGATGGGGAAGGTGCGGGTGATGGCACCGGCGGCGATGACGACGTCGAAGTACGGGACCTCGAAGTTCTCGCCGCCGTCGGAGGGGGCAACCACGGCAGTGCGGTTCGCGTGGTCGATCGACGTGACGCGGCCCTGGAGGAGTTCCGTCTGCTTAAGGTGCTGGCGGTGCGAGACAACGGCGTGCCGCGCTTCGATGTTGCCGCCGGCAACTTCCGGCAGGAAGGGCTGGTAGGTCATGTAGGGCAGGGGATCCACGACGGTGACGATGCCACCGGCATTCGCGATCTTCTTCTGCAGTTTGAGGGCCACATACAGGCCGACGTAGCCGCCGCCGACGACGAGCACGCGGGGACGGTCCAGGAGCTGAGGGGAGGATGCCATGCAGCAAGAATACCGTAGTTTGTGAAAAACTTCACTAACTAGTGG
>JBFGBS010000040.1:0-9578 GCA_041567475.1 Arthrobacter sp. | reverse complement strand
CCTGCACTTCGCTGCTCCTGGACATGCAGGCGGAGGCGGCATCGGCGGTCAGGGAGCCCCGGGCGGCGCCGGCTGTTTCGAGGGTCATATCAACGAGGCTAGGGTCCGGGGCGGGCCGGTTGACGCGGCCCAGCGGGCTATGTGGACAACCGGCCGGCTGTCATACGGCCGGGCCCGCTTCGAGCCCGGCTGGTCTTCGTGAAAGAATCGGGGCATGCCTGAATCTGCCGCTACAGCCGCCACCCGCACGCCCGCCGGACGCCTGGCCCTCGCCGAGTCGTCACGCCAGATCGCGCTGGGCCCGCTGGACGGCCGGTACCAGCCGGCCGTGGCGCCGCTGGTCGATTACCTGTCCGAGGCGGCCCTGAACCGCGACCGGGTGGCCGTGGAAGTTGAATGGCTCATCCACCTCACCGGCAACAGCGTCCTTTCCGGCGCCGGACCGCTGACGGCTGACCAGCGGGAGCAGCTGCGCGCCATCGTCACCGAGTTCGACGCCGAGTCAGTCGCGGAACTGGCCGAGATTGAGGCCGTGACGGTCCACGACGTCAAGGCTGTCGAGTACTACATCGGCCGTCGCCTGCCCGGCATCGGCATCGAACGCCTCACCGCCATGGTGCACTTCGGCTGCACCTCCGAGGACATCAACAACCTCTCCTACGCCCTTGGCGTCAAGGGCGCCGTGGAGGACGTCTGGCTGCCCGCGGCCCGTGACCTCGTCGCGCAGATCAGCGCCATGGCTGCAGACAACCGCGCCGTTCCGATGCTCTCGCGCACGCACGGCCAGCCGGCCACGCCCACCACGCTCGGCAAGGAGCTGGCCGTGATCGCACACCGGCTGAACCGCCAGCTGGACCGGATCGCACGTACCGAATACCTCGGCAAAATCAACGGCGCCACCGGCACCTACGCCGCCCACGTCGCCTCCGTCCCCGGCGCCGACTGGGAACACATCGCGAAGACCTTCGTGGAGGGCCTGGGCCTGACCTGGAACCCGCTGACCACGCAGATCGAAAGCCACGACTGGCAGGCCGAGCTCTACGCCGACGTCGCCCGCTTCAACCGCATCCTGCACAATGTCTGCACGGACATCTGGAGCTACATCTCGATCGGCTACTTCGTTCAGATCCCGGTCGCGGGCGCCACCGGCTCGTCCACCATGCCGCACAAGGTCAACCCGATCCGCTTCGAAAACGCCGAGGCCAACCTGGAAATCTCGTCCGGCCTGCTGGATGTGCTGGGGTCCACCCTGGTCACCTCGCGCTGGCAGCGCGACCTCACCGACTCCTCCTCGCAGCGCAACATCGGCGTGGCCTTCGGCCACTCGCTGCTCGCCATCTCCAACGTGGCCAAGGGCCTGGACCGGCTGAAGGTCGCCGACGACGTCCTGGCCGCCGATCTGGACACCAACTGGGAAGTCCTCGGCGAGGCGATCCAAATGGTCATGCGCGCCGAGGCCATCGCCGGCGTCGAAGGCATGGAAAACCCGTACGAGCGGCTGAAAGACCTGACCCGCGGGCAGCGCGTTGACGCCGCCCGGATGCAGGAGTTCGTCGGAGAGCTGGGTCTCTCCCCCGCCGCCCGGGACCGCCTCCTGGCGCTCACTCCGGGCACGTACACCGGCATCGCGGACAAGCTGGTGGACCACCTGGCATGAGGCTCCTGCTCATCCGCCACGGCCAGACGCCCGGGAATGTCCTCGGCCAGCTGGATACGGCCCACCCGGGCCCCGGACTGACCGAACTCGGGCAGCGGCAGGCCGCCGCCCTGGCCCGGTCGCTGGCGGATGAGCCGATCGGCTCGCTGTATGCCTCCACCCTGATCCGCACCCAGATCACGGCGAGGCCACTTGCCGCCGTCCGGGGCCTCGACGTCGGGGTCGTGGACGGGTTCCACGAAATCGAAGCCGGTGCGTTGGAGAAACGCACCGACCACGACTCACACATGCTGTACGTCGGAACCGTGTTTGCCTGGGCGGACGGCGACCTCGACCGGACAATGCCGGCGGGGCCCAGCGGCCACGACTTCTTTGCGCGCTTTGACGCCTCGATCGCCGGCGTGGCGGCGGCCGCTGCGGCATCCGGCGATCCGGGCGCGGTGGCCGTGGTCAGCCACGGTGCCGCCATCCGGGTCTGGACCGGGCTGCGGGCCGCCAATATCGAGTCCGGCTTCGCTGCCCGGCACATGCTGGCCAACACCGGCATCGTCGCATTGGAAGGGGATCCCGACGCCGGCTGGCGGCTCATCCACTGGGACGACAGCCCCATCGGCGGACTGGTCCTGGCCGACCCGACGGCGGAGGACCCCACCGGCCGGCCGGCCTGACCGGCAACACCCACAGTTCTCCGAACGCTTACGCACAGGAAACACGGCCGAAATCGCAGCTGCCTAGCCTTAAGTGGCATAACCCTACGGCGAATCGAGGCAGCCATGCAGACCAATCCCCGGCTCAATATCCGGCAGGTCACGTGGGCCAACCCGGTGGGCGCGGACCTGCGGGCCGCCCAGCAGGCCGAACTGGACGCCAGATTCGGCACCCGCGACCACGAACCCGGACCGCCGCCGTCGGAGGCCGACGTTGCCGTGTTCCTGGTCGCGCATGACAAGGCATCCGGCCAGCCCGTGGGTTGCGGCGGACTCCGGATCCTGGACGGGGACACCGCAGAGATCAAGAGGCTCTACGTCCTGCCCTACACCCGCGGGTCCGGCGTTGCGAGTTCAATCCTGGCGGCGCTGGAAGCTCAGGCCTACGCCCTGGGCGTCCGGACGATCACGGCCGAAGCAGGCTCCGTCCAGACAGACGGCCGGAAGTTCTACGAGAGCGCGGGGTTCGGGCGCGTGCCCAACTTCGGCCCGTACGTCGGTGCTGAGGATTCGCACTGCTATGCCAAGCCCATCGACTCGCACAGCGCCGCACACACCGCGATGGCCTGACGTCCTTGCGTACGTCACACTCAGCCCGGCGTTGCGGCGTCGGCTAGCCTCGCCTTATGGAATCGGCCGACATCACTTTCCGCACCCGTAAATGGGTGCGCCCTGAAGACCTCAATGCCAACGGCACCCTGTTCGGCGGCAGCCTGCTGAAATGGATTGACGAGGAGGCAGCGATCTATGCCATCCTGCAGCTGGGCAACGGCCGTGCGGTGACCAAATACATTTCCGAAATCAACTTTGTCAGCTCCGCCGTGCAGGGTGACCTGATCGAGATGGGTCTTAGGGCGACCCGCTTCGGCCGGACGTCCATGACAATGCGTGCCGAAGTCCGGAACATGATCACGCGCCAGAGCATCCTTACGATCGAGGAAATAGTGTTCGTGAACCTCAGCCCGACGGGTACGCCGGAACCCCACGGTTACAGCGAGATCACCTACGACCGGGACCGGGTTCCAACCCACCACCTGACCGACACGCTGCAGCAGGACTAGCCGGACGGGTCCGCGGATTCAGCCGGCCCAGAACTCGTCGCTCTTGGCGCTGTCTTCGATGAATTCCTGGCCCGAGGTGATCTTGCCGTCCCGGACTTCAAAAACGATCGTGACGTCCAGGTCCATGCTCTTGCCGTTGTTTTGCGCGCTGTTGTGCTGGATTCCCACGGTGTGTTGGTCCCCGCCCACGATGTCCCGGACCTCCACCTTCAAGGTCCCGGCCGAGCGGGCGCCCAGTTCACCGAAGTACGCCAGTATCGCGTCGCGCCCCTGTTTGGTCCCTGACAGCACGTTATTACCGGCAACGTGCCAGACTGCGTCCTCAGCGAAGATCTCGGTGAGGGTTTCCATATCCCCTGCGTTGAAGGCCTCATAACCACGCCGGACCAGTTCAACGTTTTCTGTTGTTGCCATCTTGGATACCTCATAGTCCCTATTGACGGTTCCCTCCGGACGGCTTAAGGCTAGCCCCGGGGGGTGCACCTGTCGATGGGATTCGGGTGCAGCGCCTTCGCCCGGATCCGGCCGGTGGTAGCGTTTAACCCTTGCTTGACGCAGCGATGCCCGGCCCGGCATCGGCGGGCAGAAATTCAGTTACGGTACACCGGAGGTTCCCCATGCTCAAAGGATTCAAGGACTTCATCCTGCGCGGAAACGTCATCGAACTTTCGATTGCGGTGGTCGTCGGTACCGCCTTCACGGCGCTGGTCGGCGCCTTCACGGCCAACATCGTCAACCCGATCATCGCGGCCGCCGGCGGCGTCGAGACCAACGGCCTGGGTTTCTACATCTGGCAAGACAATCCGAAGACCTTCGTCAACTACGGCGCGGTCCTGACAGCCTTCATTACCTTCATGATCACGGCCGCCGTCGTGTACTTCATCTTCGTAGCGCCGATGAACCGGATCAACCGGATGGTCAAGAACCGCCTGGCGGCGGAAGAGCCGGACGAAGAGCCGCTGCCGGCGGACACGGCGCTGCTGGCCGAGATCCGCGACCTGCTCGCGCGGCTGGCCGTGTCCGCGGAGGGCTCAGCGCAGGCTCCCGGTGACCTGCCGGACCAGCCGGCCGGCGATCGCAAGGGCGGTCCGGTTCACCGGCGCGAGCTGCTGGACGAACCGCGCCGCTGACCCGTGCTCCCGACGGCGCTCCGGGGCCGCCGTTCCGTAACCGTCATTCCGCGGCAACGCCCCGGAAACAGCGGACCGCCACGATGGGAACATGAAGCCCACAGTGCAGGCCGCGGCCGAGTTGAGTTGCGAGGTTTGCGGGCAGATGCCCGAACCGCCCAAGGCCCGGTTGACCCTGGCCAACATCGCCGTCATGCTGCCGATCGAACTGCTTGTGCACGCGGCGGTGGTGGAAACCCAGTTGCCGTACGTGGCCAAGGTCCTGGTCCTCACACTGACGGCCACCATTCTGGTGATCTGGGTGGCCGAGCCGTCGGCCGCGCGGATGCTGCGAAGCTGGCTGCACGCTCCGGCGTTGAGTCACCGGCGGAAACTGGCCGCAGCCCCCTCCTTGTGGCGGGCCCGGACCGTGGTGAGGGACCGGCCCGGGTCGCTGCAGAGGCTCACCCGGGCCCTGGCCGAGCTGGACACGAATATCCTCACCATTCACGTCCACCCGGTAGCCGGCGGGGTCCTGGACGAGTTTGTGCTGGCGGCGCCGGGAGGGCTGAGTGAAACCCAACTGCTCCGGGCGCTCCGGGCAGGCGGCGGCACGGATCCGCAGGTCTGGCCGACAACGGCCCTGGCGATGGCGGACGGCCAGACCGGCGCGCTGAGCCTCGCGGCCAGGATTGCCGCCAACCCGGCGGAGCTGCCGCTGGCCGTCGCCGAGCTGCTCCGGGCCCGGGTCAGGGAGGGACCGGGGCCCGTGGGTGCCGACGACCGGATCCCGGCAAAAAGACAACCGCCGGACACCGACGCCGGCACCGTCCTGAAGATTCCGACCGCCTGGCATGGGCCGCTGACCTTCATCCGGCCGGGGGAGCCGTTCACCCCGGCCGAGTCCGCCCGCGCGCACCGGCTCGCGGAACTCGCCGAGATCCTCGCCTACCGCACCACCCGGCATTGACCCGTCGGCGGATGCCTTCTAGGCGGCCGAGTCGGACATCCAGATTGTCAGCGCATCGGGCTCCACAGTGACCTTGAGGTGTTTGGCCTTGCCGAGGGTGTCGCCGTCAAGCTGGAATTCCTGCGCCTGCTCCAGGCTGAGTTCCGCGGATTTTCCAGAAAAGAACTCCACCGAGCTGTTCTTACGGTTTCGGTTGAACACACCGGCGAGGACGGTGAGCCAGCCGAACCGGCCGGCGGGGGACATGACCACCACGTCGAGAATGCCGTCGTCAATTTTTGCGTCGGGAAAAATTTCCACGCCGCCCATGATCTTGCCGCAGTTGCCGACCATCACGCTGCGGATCCGCCGCCGCAGCGGGGGCTGGCCGTCAATGGTGAGCGTGGCTTTGACGGGCCGGCCGGGGAGGTTCCGGATGCCGGCGTCAACGTAGGCAAGCCAGCCCACCCGGTCCTTGAGCTCTTCATTGGTGTTCGCCATGATGGCGGCATCGAAGCCCAGTCCTGCCATGACGAGGAACCGCTGGGGTTCATCCGAGTGGTCCAGGACCGCGGTAATGACGTCTACTTTCCGGGCCGTGCCGGTGAGCACGCCCTGGACGGCGGCCAGGGGGTCGGTGATGTCGATCCCCAGGTTGCGGGCCAGTAGGTTGCCGGTACCCAGCGGCATAAGCCCCAGCGGCGTCCCGGTGCCCGCAAGGACATCCGCGGCGAAACGGACGGTTCCGTCACCGCCGGCGGCGATGACGACGTCGACGCCGGCTTCGAGTGCCTCACGGGCCTGCCCGGTGCCCGGGTCCTCGACTGTCGTTTCCAGCCACAGCGGCTCCGGCCACCCCGCCTCCGCAAACAGTCCGAGCACGTCGGCTTTGAAATCCCCTTCGGGGACCTTGACCGGGTTGATGACGATGGCGGCGCGTTTGGATCGCGCGGCACTGTTCTCTGGCATAGCGTCCTTTGGGCAGGTGGTGCGGGAAGTCGTCTGTGCTGAATCCTAGCGGCAGTTCGCGACTGCGGGCAGCATTCGAGCGGGACGCATGGACGTCCCGTCGAAACGCTCACTAGACTGGCCATGCCTATGCACTGGAGATACCGGCCGTTTCGGGCCGGTGTTCGGATACCTGATTCCGGGCGAGACGCGCCTTGCGCGCTCCAGACACCGAAAGCGGGGAACATGACCGATTCAGAAAACTACTCAGCCGAGGCCGAGGCATCCAGCGTGGATCCCCACGATTGGGGCCGGGCCATGGCGCTGGCAGTCACGAAGCTGGCCGAGCAACTCGCGCCGGCGGACAGCGAGGACATCCACGCGGCGCTGGTGGGCAGGGACTTGTGCCTCAACATCCGGGACCATGCCGAAAACGTCATCATCACCGTATCCACGGCGCCCATCGCCGACACCGGGGACTGACCGCCACCGGTCACAGCCTGCCGCCCGGTGCCACCGGGCCCACCGAAAGCCCGGCGCGTTCCATGGAACGCGCCGGGCTTTTTCGGGTCGCAGCGGCTGCCTCCGACCCAGCCGCGGACGCTGGTAACGGCGTCGGCACCGAACGCTTACCCACCCCTTACCCGGACGAAACGCCGCTGCAACATTGGGACAGCACACTGGAGGTGCCGGCAACCGCCGGAACACGCTCCCCTCCCGGAGGCCCGTCATGCTAAAGGAAACCGCAGCCCATGTGACCCGTATCCGCGCGCTGGACCAGCTCCACCGCGGCGATGAGATTGAAGCCCGCCTCCGGGTAGGACCAAACTACGACGACGTCGTGATTCGCCGCGGCAGCGTGCAGGAGACGGCCCCGGGAATCGGCGTCGTGTGGATCCAGGACCGCCTGTCCGGAATGCGCAAGGCCGTCAACGCCGATGAGTGCTCAGTCTGGCGCCTCGCTTGAACTATCAACCGCCGGCGACGGATTGGATGATCAGGACTTCAAATCCTGGACGCACTTCCGTTTGCAGTCCCTGTAGGCGACGGATCTCATGCCCGTTGACGTATATATTCACGTAACGGCGCACGGCTCCGGTTTCGTCCCGCAGCCGCCGGGCAAGGGCCGGATAGCGGCCGCCCACCGACTCCAGCATCGATTCCACCGTCACCGCCTCGCGGGCGGGCGCAGTCAGGATGGACTGCCCGCCGGCGAGCGGTTGCAGGACACTCGGCAGGACCACGCTGACCACCCGCCCCGCGCCGTCTTCGGGGGTTGTCATGACGTGCCAGGGGTCGCGCCTGGCGGTCCGTCACAGCAGCGGTCCGTCACGGCGTCGACGCAGGCGCCGCGGCGGGGAGGGTGGCGGCCCGGACGCACAGCACGTCGGGAAGGTGCGCGGCGATCTCCGAGAAGTGCCCGCCCTCGTCGGCACTGGCGAAAACACTGCCGCCCCGCGTGCCGAAGTACACACCGGCGGGTTCTGCCGCATCGACGCAGGCGGCATCACGAAGCACGGAGTTGTAGTCCCGCTCCGGAAGCCCCGCGTCGAGCTGTGCCCACGTTTCCCCGGCGTCCTCGGTCCGGTGGACGGCCAGCCGGCCGCCCGGCGGGATTCTTTCACCGTCCGCCGTCAAGGGGATAACCCACGCCGTCCCCGCCCGCCGCGGGTGCGTCAGCATCACGAACCCGAAGTCGGCGGGCAGTCCGGCGGCGATTGAGGTCCACGTCTCTGCGTCGTTGTCACTGCGGTATACGCCGTGGTGGTTCTGCGCATACAGCCGGCCGTCGATAGCGGCGTCCGCGGCGATTTTATGGACGCACTGGCCGAACTCGGGGTTCGGATCGGGCATGAAGTAAGCCGAAATTCCGGCGTTGCGCGGGGCCCAGGACGCCCCGCCGTCGAGCGAGGCATACACACCGCCGGTGCTCATGGCCACGTGCACTTTATCCCCGCTGCGGTCCACCAGGATGGAGTGTGCAGCCGCTCCGCCGTACCCGGCACCCCATTCGCTGCGGTGCGGGTGCTCCCAGAGTCCCCGGTTGAGCTCGAAGTGTTCCCCGCCGTCGGTCGATTTCCAGACTGATATCGGCTCGCACCCCGCCCACACGACGCCGGGACGGGCGTCGGAGTCGGGATGGATCTGCCAGATCCGTTCCAGCGCGGCCTGCGCATCCTCCGGGAAGTGGATGGCACCGTGTTCAGGCTCGGTCCAGGTCGCCCCCAGGTCATCCGAATGGGCAACCGTGGGCCCCCAGTGTTCCGAGCGGACGCCCACGAGCAGGCGGGTCCGCCCGCCCCGCGTGTCAATGCCGATGCTGGGGATCTCGCTCATCAGGAAATGGGGCCCGGTCAGCGACCAGTCCCTGCGATCCGGGCTGGTGGCCAGCCACAGCCCCTTTTTGGTTCCAATTGCAGCCACGTGATTATCTGCGGACGCCATGCCCCCTATGGAATCACCGCCGCCGGACCGCCGCAAGGGCTAAGTTGTCCCGCGTCCGGCACCCGGACGCGGAACACCTTCCGTCACTCCAGGGCTCGCCCGGGCCTCAGTCCACAAACTCCGACTGGGTCTCGATGAAGTCCCAATCGGCCGGCGTCAGGACCACGGCACCGGCGTCGGGGCCCGGGCCACCGGCCGCGGCGATATCCCTCCGCACAAACGGCGGAACCTCGCTGGCGCGCAGGTTTTCCCGCAACCACTCCTTGGACGCCAGTTCCAGATCCAGCCACCACATATAAATCTCCACGGCCGTCACCCCTTCCCTTCTCCTCCAACGTTATGCCCCGGACCGCCTTGCAGGAAGCCCCTGTTCAGGCCGGCGTCTCCCGGGGAACAATGAAGTATGTCTTCCGAGCGCATCAGCGGTCCAAGCCCTCTGGTCGTCGGGGTGCGTCCGGAACAGCATCCCGAGGTCCTCCAGGCCGCCGCCTCGCTGGCCAAGCGTCTTGCCGCCCCGCTTGTCTGCGCCTACGTGGACGAGGCCAGCTACCTTGTTGACTGGGACCCGGCGCGTTCGATGCATCGGCTCTCGCTGCACCCGGACACGGACACGGAGGCGATCCAGGCCGTCACCCGGCAGTTGCGCACCACCATCGAGGCTGCCTGCGCGGATCGAGGAATCGACTGGACCCTGCGCACCCT
>JBFGBS010000039.1:0-9706 GCA_041567475.1 Arthrobacter sp. | reverse complement strand
CTTCATCGGACTTGTCGGCATCGATGACAGCACTGCACAGCAGCGCTTCACGTTCGATAACCCGAACCTGGTGGACGGCATCGACATGGTCCTCGTCGCCGTGGGGCTCTTTGCCCTCGGCGAGGCCCTGTACGTGGCCTCGAAGCTGCGGCACGGCCCGGTCGAACTGATCCCGGTCAACAAGGGCAAAAACGCCTGGCTGTCCAGGGAGGACTGGAAACGGTCCTGGAAGCCGTGGCTGCGCGGAACCTTCATCGGCTTCCCCATCGGCACAGTTCCCGCCGGCGGCGCGGACGTGTCCACGTTCCTGTCCTACGCGGCGGAACGCCGGCTGGCCAAGGGGGCAAACAAGGCGCAGTTCGGCAAGGGAGCCATCGAAGGCGTGGCTGGCCCGGAAGCGGCGAACAATGCCGCGGCCGCCGGCGTGCTCGTGCCGCTGCTGACCCTCGGGATCCCGACCACGGCGACCGCAGCGATGATGCTCACCGCGTTCCAGCGCTACCAGATCCAGCCCGGACCGCTGCTGTTCGAGAACCAGGGCGCCCTGGTCTGGACCCTGATTGCCTCCCTCTACGTGGGCAACCTCATGCTGCTCGTGCTGAACCTGCCCCTCGTGGGCCTCTGGGTGAAGATCCTGCAGATTCCGCGGCCGTACCTCTACGCCGGCATCCTCGTCTTCGCCGCCTTGGGGGCGTTCTCGGTGAATTTTTCCACGATCGACGTCGGCATCCTGCTGGTGGTCGGCATCCTGGGCTACTTCATGCGCCGTTACGGCTACCCGGTGGCGCCGATGGTGGTGGCAATGATCCTGGGCCCCATGTTCGAAGTGCAGCTGCGCCGCTCGCTGCAGCTCTCGCAGAACGATCCCGTGGCTCTGGTCTCCTCGCCGTTCACGATCGTGGTCTACGCCTCCATGGCCCTGATCTTCGCGGGGTCGTGGTGGCTGCGCCGCCGGCAGTCCGCGCTGGAAGCGGTTGAGCCGGCGAAGGAGGAAATCTCCGTCTAAGCCCTGGACCTGGAACTGGCCCCTGACTTGGATCCGGCACCGGAACAGGAACAGCCGAGTGGCCCGTGGTTGGCGCAACGCGCCCGCGGGCCATTCGGCTGCCATCAGGCACCGCGGTCACCAGGGTCCCCGCGGGCCAGTGTCGATGGCGGAATCGCCTCGTGCAGCGGAGTCCGGATCCAGCGCTGCCCGGTCTCGCGGAATTCCGCCCGGGTGGCGAAGCGGTAAAGGAAGGCGCGGGCCCGCACCCAGCGGGGGCGGACGCCGTCGAACGGGTCCTGCCGCAGCAGCCGCAGCGTGGGCCGGTCCGCCGCCAGCAGCCTGGCGAGGAAGGCGTAGAACCATTCTTCATGCACGGTTCGCAGCGGCAGGAACCACATGAGCCAGTCGAGGCGCAGGTGGTACGGCGCCCACTGGCGCGGGATACGGCGGACGTCGCCCGGCTTGCCGCGGAAGCCGTACTCCCGCCAGCCGGCGTCGTCCCCGGGATCCTCGGAGAGGGTTCCTTCCACCACGATTTCGATCCGCCGCTTCGTGACCGTGCCGAACGCCCCGTACGTGTTGCCCAGCTGCCACCGGTTGAAGCTGGCGTTCATGAGCTGGTGCCGGGAGAACAGGTTCTCGACCGGCCGGTAGCTGAGCACAACAAGCAACACCGTCACGGCCAGGACCACGATGAGCCACCACAGCGGCGTCGGGGAGGTGGCGCCGGTGGCGCCCCAATCCGCCGGAATGGCCGGCACCAGGGCATGCGCGACGGGGTCGCTGACGGCGGCGAAGGCCAGCACGATCGCCATCCAGTTCAGCCACGCAAAGTTCCCGGTCGCCACGAGCCAGAGCTGGGTGAAGATGATGATGCCCGCCGCGGCGCTGGCCAACGGCTGCGGGGCGAACAGGAAGAACGGCACCACCAGCTGGGCGAAGTGGTTGCCGAGGACCTCCAGCCGGTGGAATGGCCGGGGCAGCAGGTGCGCCTGCCGGCTCAGCGGGCCCGGCATCGGCTGGGTCTCGTGGTGGTAGTAAAGCGCCGTGAGGTCCCGCCACTCCTTGCCGCCGCGGATCTTGATCATGCCGGCGCCGAACTCCAGCCGGAACACCAGCCAGGCCAACAGGATCAGGATGGTCCGCGGCGGGGATGTCTGGTCGGAGCCGAGGAAGGCGACGATGAACCCCGCCTCGAGCAGCAGCATTTCCCAGCCGAAGCCATAGAACGTCTGGCCGACATTGACGATCGACATGTACAGCCACCACAGTGCCAGGAAGGCAAGCATCGGCAGCCACGGCGGCCCGGTCTGCGGCAACCCCGCGACCAGTAGCGCGGAAACCGCCAGGCCGGCCCCACAAACCATGCGGAACAGCCGGTCCGAATAGTGCCAGCGGAACAGGGTGGGCCGGCGCAGGCGGCCGGCCCGGGCCAGGAAGTCCGGTACCGGCAACAGCCCGCGCTCGCCGAGCAGGGCCGGGAACTGGTTGAGCGAGGACAGGAACGCCACGAAGTAGAGCGCCGCGATGCCGCGCTGCAGGACCTGCCGGGCAAATTCGTACTCCGGTGCGTCCAACCACGCGGCCCACTCCACGCTGCCCACGTTACGCCTGCCATTCGTGGCGTCAACGTGGAACGGCGCCTCGCCGGCCTACCGCAAATAGCGGGAATCGTAGATCAGCTTTACGGCTCCTTGTCTTGGGCACTCTACAGGCGTCTACTGCTTCATCCGGATCCTGGAAGTCCAAACGGAGCCGTCCCAGTAGCGGAATGGCGCGATGCCCTCCGGGTCGGGGTAAAAGCCGGGCTGGAGTGCGCCCGCCACAGGATGCGGCGATGCCGGCTCGCTTGCGGCCGGGACCTCGTCCTCGTCAAAGGAGAGGTCGATAACGGCGGCCTGCATGGCTGGTGACTCGGTCGTCCGCTGTGCCTTCAGCCGGTCGCGTTCGGCCGCCTTTTCTGCACGGATACGCTCGGCCTCAGCACGCTTCTCGTCCCTGGCCCGCTCGGCTTGCTCGCGCTTTTCTCTCGTGGCTCGTTCTTTGTCCAATGCGATATCGATTTTTTGTTGTTGGAGTTCCTGCTGTCGGTTCTGGACCCGGGTTAGAGCCTCGCGGATGCCGGGGACGCTGGAGTCTTCCGCGAGGATCTTCTCGAGGTCTGTCGTGGCACGCGCAAATGCGCCCTCGGCGAGGCTGACCTCGGAGCGAAGAGCCAATGCCTGATACCGCAGCCCGGGACCGTACTTCTTGCCTGCGGTTAGAGACTTGATGCATTCCTTCGCAGCGACGTACTCACCCAGAGCCAAGTGGGCCTGTGCCCGGAAAATGGCAAGCATCGCTGTGATTTCTGAATCTATGCCGAGGCCGTTCGTGAGTCGAATAACTTCGTTCCAGTCCTGCAGATCGACATACAGGTCGGTCAGGCTCAACAACGCGGGATAGCTCGGATCCAAGGACTCGACGTAGTAAATGGCAGCCTCCGTCTGACCCGTGGCCTGCAGCCCTTCAGCAAGTGCCAGCGTCACTGCGTCGTGCGATACCGGCAACTCAACAAGAACACCACCCGCGATGCCGAGGGTCAGCTGGTAGCCCGGGAGATACTTCTCGGTGAATCCATGCGATTCCAACGCCCCGTCTAGCGAGACTGCCGCTCGGAGAGAGCGGACTGCAGTATCAGTCTCACCGTGGATGAGGTGGCGCAGGCCCAACAAAACATTGCCGAGCTTTGCGTATTGTGGATGCGCCAGCACAGCCTCGTCGAGGTCTCGGACCTCCGGCTGAGAAACGAAGTTGAATAGGGCCTTCTCTTCCTTGGCAGCAAAAATACCCGGCCGAGCGGGCGCGCTTGCCGGAGGCAGAGTCCTGGCTGGAGCGGATCTCGGAGAACTCCGGCCTGATCTCGCCGTCGCCTTGCGTCCACCCACATAGGTACTCACACCGTTGGTCGAGACGCGGATGCGCACACCCGGCATGACCTTAAACGACGTGCTTTTCTTGAATCCCATTTATTCCCCCTTGGTCATCGACATGCTTCGCCGAAACTCTGAGGCTTCGGCTTCTTCTCTGAATTCGAGTGTTGTTGCTCCGACGATTCTCCGTACCGCTTCACGGACTTCGTGTGGCGTGGCATAGAAGAACTCTCGTCGTAAGTTGATCCGGTTGACCCGACGACTCTCAAATTCCCGGTGCAATTGCCCCTCCAATCCCGCCGCATCGTCACTGAAGAATAGGACGTGGATGTCATACAGGAACGGCACGCCGGCTCCGCTGAGTTCGCGTATTCGTTCCGTCGGTTCAAGGCGCCGGGTCATGCCGATCTTCACGATCCGGTCGCCGAAGGCTCCGAGGTTCGAAATGACGTACACGTAGCCCGCCTTAGCGTTCGCTTCGCGGTTTTCGATGTCCTTGAGGTTGAGCTCGGCTTGCTCGAGCCGCGTTTTCATGGTTGCCACGGCTGCGTCGTCACCGCTATTGAGGGCTATCTGCAGCGCCGCTTCGTACTGATCCCGTTCCTTCTCGAATTTCTCTCGGGCTCTTTGGAGCTCACGTTCAACTTTTTCCTGCTCCCGCAGATCCTCGCGGAGAGCCCGTTGAGCCTCACGTTCTTCGGCGACCTTGAGATGGTAATCCGAGGTAAGCCGGATTTCAGCGAGCCTTAGTTCGTGATACTCATCGGTGATCTGAATAGCCATACTTCGGCCAAGCTTCTGGATCGAGTCTTTTGCCCGTGTCAGCCTGGACGTTGTCGGTGCAAGGTTGTGGCTGCGGACGGTCCGAATGCAGTTGTCGGCTTCAGCGTTGTACGCCCGCAGCATCAACCGGCATTGCTCCCGGACCATACGGGCACCATCCTGCAGGCTGCCATTGACGGCCCAGTTGGCGGCGCCTGTCACACCGCGCTCTTTGGCTGTTTCCTTGATACTGGTGCGCAGCCTGTCCAGCCGGCCCTTATATTCCAGGGCGTCGTCGAGGGGGTGCACGAAATCGTAGATCCCGAGTTCTTGGAGAAGCTTTATTTCACGCGTCTCTATAATCTGGGCTTGAAGTTCCGCAAGTACTGCTTCTCTTTCCCGTATCCGGTGTTCCAGATTGTGGAGTTCAGTGTGCCGTTGCGGGTTCGGGGCTGCCGCAACATGAACGGCGTCGAGTTCGGGTGGAGTCTGCTCGTCGCTTAGCGCTACACCATGCTCGCCGAGAAAGGACTCGAGGCCACCCGTCCACCCTTGAGAGACGCTGCGGATTTTCCAATCACCGCCCCGTCGATAGATCTCGCCCATCACAGCGACATTTTCACTTGCAAGGCCCGAGGCGGGGACATCGATGGAGACCCCGGATAGTGACTTCACGACCAGCCGCAGTTCTTCCAACTGTCCCAGAGCTTCGTTTGAAGAATCTAGGCTGGCTGCAACTGCGATTCGTTGGACTGCGGACGGGATCTGAGACAGCGAAACTGAAGCCGAGTGTTCTTGCACTCCGGTCTCGGCGGATTTCCTGCCGATGTATTCAACTACGCCGTCGAGATACTGTGGCTGATTGTAGAAAACGAGTGCCTCGTTGGAGGAAACCTGCCCGTCCGAACCGACCATGATTAGGAAGAGATCGACGTCAGAATTCGAACTATTTGACTGCCATCGCAGTCCAACCGACAGCTTTTCACGATCGCGTATTAGCAGAGTCGAGTTTTCACCCTTGGCAAGGACTGAGTGCGGCATTCACTGACCCTACAACAGCGATCGGACTTAACTGCGGGATATGAGGCGACCATATTGTGGCCCGGGAGGACTGATGGGTGGCTTCTCTGCGGCGGTTGCGGCGGTGCCCGGAAGCGGGCCATGCCAGCCGGGGCCGGGGTACTAGGATCGAATGATGTTTGCCATGGTGCTCTTCGCCGTAGTGGCCGGAGCGCTGGCCCAGCGTCTTGCCGGCCTCGGCTTCGGTCTGATGGTCGCCCCGTTCCTCGTGGTACTTCTGGGTCCGTTTGACGGGGTGTTGATCGTCAATCTCTGCGGGGTGACGTCGTCATTGCTGATCCTGTCCAGGGTGTGGCGGTATGTCGAGTGGCGACGCTACGCCGGACTGGCGGCCTCGGCCCTCGTGGGGGTGGGGCCCGGCGCGTGGCTGGCCAGCCACGCGCCTGCGGCCGTCCTGGAACTCTGCATCGGCGGGCTGCTCATTATCGCCCTGGCGGTATCACAGCAACTGCACCGCAGGTCATGGCACGCTACCGGTCCGGCTCCGGCAGTGACGCTCGGGTTTTCCAGCGGCCTCATGAATGCCGCCGCCGGCGTGGGCGGACCGGCGATGACGGCCTATGCCATTTGCACCCGCTGGGACCAGAAGGGTTTCGGTGCCACCCTGCAGCCTTACTTCGTCACCACCGGGCTGGCATCGCTGCTCAGTAAGTACTTTTTCTCCGGCGGCCACCTTCCCGCCCTGGCCGGTTGGCAACTGCTGGCTATCCTCGGGGCGATGGTCGTGGGCATCGCGGCGGGGGATCTGCTCTCGGGCCGGATCCGCCCGGAAATGGTCCGCGGCATCGTCGTTGTCATTGCCTATGCGGGCGCGGCCGCGACGGTTGCCAAGGGCGCCTGGGAACTGGCATTCGGGTAGGCGGCCATGGGTGGCCTCGGGCGCGCGGTTCCTCACGGCAACTTCGACGGTACGGGATACTTAAGCAATGCAGCCGCGCAAAATCGTTATCCTCGGGTCCACTGGTTCCATCGGCACACAGGCGATTGACGTCGTCGACGGCGCCCCTGACCGTTTTGAGGTCGTGGCGCTCAGCGCCGGCGGCGGCAACCTGGCGCTCCTCGCCCGCCAGGCCGTGCACACCCGGGCCCACGCTATCGGCATTGCGGCCGGCGATCCGTCGGCGTTGCAGGACCTGATTGCCGATGCCGCGCTCGCCGCCGGGCTGATCGGCTACCGGCCGGAGATCATCGCCGGTCCGGAAGCCTCCACCAGGATCGCGGAAATCGAGGCCGACGTCGTCCTCAACGGCATTACGGGCTCCATCGGCCTCGCGCCAACCCTCGCCGCGCTCAAGTCCGGCGCCACCCTGGCGCTGGCCAACAAGGAGTCGCTGATTGTCGGCGGTGCCCTCGTGAAGGCCGCAGCCCGTCAGGGCCAGATCGTACCCGTGGATTCGGAGCACTCGGCGATCGCCCAGTGCCTGCGTTCGGGCACGGCAGCCGAGGTGGACCGGCTGGTCCTGACCGCATCCGGCGGGCCCTTCCGCGGGAAGACCCGGGACGAACTCCAGCACGTGACCCCGCAGGACGCCTTGGCGCACCCCACCTGGGACATGGGCCTGATGGTCACCACCAACTCCGCGAGCCTTGTCAACAAGGGCCTGGAACTGATCGAAGCCCACCTGCTCTTCGATATCCCGCTGGAGAAGATCGACGTCGTGGTCCATCCCCAGTCCGTGGTCCACTCCATGGTCCAGTTCGTCGACGGGTCCACCATCGCCCAGGCCTCCCCGCCGGACATGCGCCTGCCGATCGCCCTGGGCCTCGGCTGGCCCGCGCGCGTGCCGGGGTCAGCAAGCGCCTGTGACTGGAGCACCGCCACGAGTTGGACCTTTGAGCCGCTCGATACGGTGGCGTTTCCTGCGGTCGGACTGGCCAGAGACGCCGCCCACCGGGGGAGCACCTACCCGGCCGTGTTCAACGCCGCCAACGAGGAGGCCGTGATGGCGTTCCATGCGGGCCGGATACGCTTCACGGACATTGTCGATACGATCGAAGCGGTACTCAGCGAACACGCCGGATCCTCCGGGCTGACGCTCGAGTCCGTGCTGGAAGCTGAACGGTGGGCACGCGCGCGCACCCACGAACGTTTGGCCATACGAAGCCTTTAATCGCAGTCCCCAGTAGCCGAGAAGTCCCAGGAAGCAGCAGATCACGTCCATGAGTCCCGTCCTCCTCTTCATTTTCGGCGTCGTCTTTGTGGCGATCGGTATTGCCGTGTCCATTGCCCTGCACGAGGTGGGGCACCTGTTGCCGGCCAAACTGTTCAAGGTCCGGGTCACGAAGTACATGATCGGCTTCGGGCCGACCCTTTGGTCCAAGCGCCGGGGCGAAACCGAATACGGCGTCAAAGCCTTCCCGCTGGGCGGGTTTGTGTCCATGATCGGGATGTACCCGCCGAACAAGGACGACGGCACGGTCCGGACGTCGAGTACCGGCATGTTCCAATCGCTCGCCACCGACGCACGCTCCATTGCCCATGAGGAAGTGGGCCCGGAGGACGAGCACCGGGTCTTCTACCGCCTCCCCGTCTGGAAGAAAATGGTGGTGATGCTCGGCGGGCCGGTGATGAACCTGCTGATCGGTGTTGTGCTCACGGCGGTCCTGCTGATGGGGTTCGGCGTGGCGGCACAGACCACCACCATCGCGAGCGTCTCGAAGTGCCAGGTCGAAGCCGGGCAGACGGTCGATCCGGACTCCGCCGACTGTATTCCCACCCCGGCAGCCGCCGCCGGCCTCAGGCCCAATGACGTCATCACCGGCTTCGACGGTGCCGCCGTTACGGACTGGGACGAACTCACCGGCCGGATCCGCGCGTCCGCCGGCAAAGAGGTCAGCCTGACCTTCGAACGCGACGGAGCGGCCGTCACGACCACGGTCACGCCGGTCCTCTCCGCCCGCCCGGTGATCGGCGACGACGGCCGGCAGGCCCAGGACGCCGACGGCAAGCTCCTGTACCAGGAGGTCGGGTTCCTTGGCGTCGGATCCCAGACCAAGCTGGTGCAGCAACCGGCCTCGGAAGTACTGCCGATGGCCGGCGAAAACATCCGGCTGATCTCCGGCGTGATCCTGAACCTGCCCGCCCGGGTGGCCGGCGTCGCCGAGGCCGCGTTCAGCGACGAGCCCCGGGACCCCAACGGGCCCATCAGCGTGGTTGGCGTGGGCCGGGTGGCCGGCGAGGTCGCCGCGCTGGAGGAAGTCCCGCTGATGTCCCGGTTCGGGGCCCTGGTCGGGTTGCTGGCCGGACTCAATTTTGCGCTCGCGGTCTTCAACCTGGTGCCGTTGCTGCCGCTCGACGGCGGCCATGTGGCGGGCGCACTGTACGAGGGGGCCCGCCGCCAGATCGCCCGACTGTTCGGCCGCCCGGACCCGGGCGCCTTCGACCTGGCAAAGATGCTGCCCGTGACGTACGTCGTGGCGGTCCTGCTGATGGGAATGGGTGCGCTGCTGATCTATGCCGACATCGTAAAGCCCGTCAATCTCTTCGGCTGATAACGGATAGTTAGCTTATTTAGGCTGATTTTTGAAAATCAGCCCAAAATGATTGATTAAGCTGCGGTGCGGGAGCTAGGCTGGGGCCATGTACGTGATGACCATCGACCAGCGCGGCAGTACCACGGACGTGGACCGGGTCCCGGAACTCCTGGCGGCCCTAAGCCCGCTGACGGCCGCCCGCTTCGAGCGCTCGGTCGGCGATGAGGTCCAAGGTGTCGTCGAGGGCCCCGGGGACGTGGTGGCCATCGCCCTGCAGGCGCTGCGGAGCGGCCGCTGGTATGTCGGGATCGGCGTGGGAGACGTGCGCCGGCCGTTGCCCGCAAGCCCGCGGGAGGGCTCGGGAGCCGCCTTTGTGGCCGCCAGGGCCGCCGTGGAGCGCGCCAAGGCCGCGTCCGCCCACGTCCCGCTCGCGGTGGCATGCGAAAGCCCGCGCGACGGCGTCGCCGAGGCCTCCGCGAACGCCGAGGCG
>JBFGBS010000038.1:0-9788 GCA_041567475.1 Arthrobacter sp. | reverse complement strand
GCTGGACAGCCGCGAGGCGGTCGATGAAACCGTCCGGCTGGCCCTGACGTCCGGCGGCAGGCCGTCGGAAGAAGCGCAGGACTACGGCTTCATGTATACCCACAGCTTCCAGGACCCGGACGGGCACCTCTGGGAGGTCTTTTGGATGGACCCCGCCGGGCCGCCGAAGGACGCCGCGCTGTAGCCTGGCGCTTCCGGTTCCGGTTCCGGTCCGTGTCCCCGTACCGATGACGGCCCGCGCCTGCCGTTTGGGTAGGCTTCCGGTATGCGTGAAAGTGTGTGGCTGCTGCCGCTGGGAAAGCTCGACGGCGACGCCCGGGCCATCAAACTGGGGGAGATCGCGCTGCTCGAACTCATAGCGGGCCAGCAGGAATTCGTCGGCGACCCGCTCCGCATGGCCCTCACGGGGCTGGAGGAAGAATCACGGCACCCGTTCGTGATCGACACGAACGGCCTGGCCGTAGGGGTCCTGACCCTGCAGAGCGGCGCTGCCGGCCTGGCCGGATGGCCCGATGACGACTCCGCCTGGCTCCTGCGCGGCTTCCTGATCGACAGGCGCCGGCAGGGCCAGGGACTCGGCACCCTCGCCGCCGAGGCGGCCGTCCGCGAGGCCGCCAAACTGACCGCAGGCCTGGGGACCGGCCAGGCCGGCGTCGTGCTCTCCGTCAACGAACGAAACCCCGCAGGGCAGGCCGCCTACCGCAAGGCCGGATTCGAGGACCGGGGCCGCTACGACGGCGGCAATGCCGGCCCGCAACGGACGATGTACCGCAGATTTTAGACCGCTTACCGGACCGACGGCCGACAAAAAGGTCCGCCCGGCCTGCCTCCGAAAGGGAGGCGGGCCGGGCGGACCCTGCGTGGACCAGTTGAGGCCGGTCCGGGCGGTGACTAGACGCCGTAGTACAGCTCGAACTCAACAAGGGTGGTTGGCCGGTGTTGGATTGCCTTGAACTCCGCTAGATCTAGACGTTTTCATGGTTGGTCGCGATTGCCTGAATTGGGGGTTTGCGGACTTGCTACGGGCTGGGAGCCCATGCGGCCGTGTTGTGTTGCGCCCACCGCAACAGACCAGGTCTGCCTGCCACTATCCGGTCAGGAATCTTGGCAGACGGTTTCCCCACCGGACCCCGCGCAAATGTTCAGGGCAACGCCGGTATTCCTCGATATCCCATTCCGAATCCCTAACGCGCTCCACGTTGCCGGCAGGGATCCAAGCCCAGTGAGAGTGCCGTGAGTCGTCAGCCCATCCCATACGAATGTGCGAGGGGTTCCAGCGCTGCGCCACGGCATAAGCAGTCACGGTCCCACCGTTCGCCAAGGGAAGGCGAGCAAGGACTTTCGGGTAGCTCCCGTACGTCCACGACCTGGCATCTTCCGGCTCGTGGCCCGGATCCGGTTTCAGATACTCGAATGTTTCGCCGTCGAGCGTGCACGATGCCATGCCGTAAACATACCGGCCACCAGCCAGCAACCGGCCCACCGCCTCAACATCCAGCTTCACCACGCGACAGAGCGTAGGGCAGGGGTGCGACGCAGCAGGAAACCCCGTCAGCCTTTACAGCTGACGGAGTTCGTATACGTCCAGGACCATCCGCCTTCGACATGGAACAAGAACGCAGCCTCGGGGCTACAGCCTGTCGACGGCCCTCATCTTGTGAATGCGCAGATCAGTTAAACGCCCCGATCAGTTCGTTCCGGGAGTCCTCCAGATACGATGCCTTGACCATCGGAATGGACGCAGCCTGCACAACTCCTAGGACTAAGTTGCTGTTTGAAGTCTGCAGCCCGCGCTTCACGACGTTTCGAGTTGCAGACGGAAGCTTCTTGGCAAGGCTTTTTCCGCTTTCCACAGTGTCAATCGCGTTCAGCAGCATGACGCTCGACTTCATATGCCGATAGTTTCGGCTATTCAACGCAACATAGTCACGCAGAATGATCAAGTACGCCCGGGAATCGACACTGCTGCTTGCTCGGGGCGCGTAGTAGCTGCCGCCGTCATGGTTTCCATCTCCCTGCTGAATGAGGGGTCCTTGAAGAGCCCAAAAATACTTCGCGTTTACTCTCACTCTGCTGGCGTCGTCGGGTTGCTTCGCAGCCCCTCTAGCTGCCACATCAATTGACTCCCACAGAATTCTGGCCTCGCACGACGATCGCGCGCCGTCATACTTAGGACCTTTCATGCTGGCCAGCACCTTGTTACATGCCGGCTTACCCGGATGCTTAGATGCCGCCTCAGCCGCAGGAATTCCTACGGCAAGCGCGGACGCTGAAATAGCCAAGACCGTCAAAGTCGTCACGGCCATCTTACGAATTTTACCCACTTTTTCCCCATTATTCACTCAGGTGAAGAGGGCAAGAATTCTTACCCAAAGAGGAGCATACAACTAATCGATGGAATATATGACCAAGGGCCTAAGAAGGTTGTTGTGCGTCATATCAACCGGCGTCGAATGGCCCGAAACTGCCGTCTAATAGTGCTGCTCTCAAGTCCGGACTTGCGCCCCAGTCGCGAACCGTTCCGGAAACCATCACTCGGTAACATACACCGCCCTTCAGCAATGCCCGAACCTTACCGCGCGGCGACTGGAAAGAATGCTGCGTGACGTGATTCGGATACATGTTCACCGGAACCTCTGTACGGCCTCTAGCAGCCCTCCTGCTGCTGGCCATCGGCAATCCTCCACCCCCAGCACGCTTGGCCTGCAGGGACAATAGCGACTATGGACGAATCGTGTAATGTCAAGTAATTCGCAAATTGGGGGAAAGGTATCACTTGAAAAGCACTACGCGGCTGCGTCAATCAGCGCTACTGGCCACGGTGACAGCAGTAATGCTCTCGGGCTTCGTCGCGCCGGTCCACGCTGCGGAATCCGCCCCGCTGTCAGGTGGCCTCGCTGCACAAACGGAGGCCGTACTTGTCAACGGAATCGATATCGGGCAAATCGACGACATGCGACGTAGCTCCCCCTGGCTGGGAGGCAAAGTTGGGGCCGTTAAATACGGCACGGGCGCACAAGGACGCCCCTACGCCATTCAGGATTACAGGTACGGCTCAATCATGGTGTTTTACACTAACGTGAACGTGGCGTTGAGAACTTCCATCCGGAATGCGTACTTCAACGCCGGAGGTCCACAGGTGCTGGGCTTCCCGGAGGGCCCGGAATTCAAGCGCCCGGACGGGGTCTCCTGGATGCCGTTCCACACTACGAGGCACGCAAATAGCGGCTTCACATACATATACCGCCACCAGCTCTATGGCGCCCATCTGGTGACCGTTTCCTCCTGGGCTAAACACGGCGGACTTGACGGTCGCCTCGGCTACCCAAAATCGGACCTCGTGAAGGTTGACCCGACCAAAGCCACCAGCACGCTGCGCCAGAAATTCAGGGGCGGTTCAGTCTACAAAAACGCCACTACCGGACACGAATGGGCGGTCTTCAACAAATAGCGCCGTAGTCGGGAAGCGGTGAGCACGCCGAACAGTCCCAACGCACTGACGGCCCCAAGTCTTTTAGGAAGTTTGGGGCCTCAATGCGTTTGCGGGGTTAGGACGCCCTTTGATGGCTCCTGGCCATTTGGTCTACAGCCTTCGCCAGGTGCTCCACGGCGCGTGCGAGCTGGGCAACGCCCGGATCTTCCGCCTTACCGAACGCGGAGCGCGCCAGCTTTGACGCCGTTTCTGCTTCTTTAGAAGCGCCCAAAAATGACATCAGTCGGTCACCTTTCCCTTGCGCGGCCCGGCGCCCGCAACTGTGGCATAAGACCGTGCGAGCAATTCGAGCGGCTCCGCGGCTCCGTGAGCCTTGGGCGCGCTCTACTCAATGGCTTTGAGTAATGCTGCTTTCGCGTTGGCGGTCAAGGTTGCGATACTCGTTGCTTCTTCAGGTACCAGGGCCCCTTATAATAATTGGTTCCTGGTAAGTGGTCGATCAAATCAAATGCTTGGCTTCGCTTCAGGGCTGGTCCGGGATGAGTTCGCAGTGAGACTCCAACTGTTCAGCACCGGCGGAAAGGTTAGCGTCGGCCCATTCCCGCCGGGCCTTGTCCCATAATTCCCAGCACCGATAGTCGGAACGGCCGGGCCATGCCGTGGCGTCGAAATCATCGATCCAGGGCGGGACTTTGCTGCCGTCTGCCGCGGCCGTTTCCTTCTGTCGTCGCCTTATTAGACCGCTGACAGTGCCCGGACCCCGAATCGCTTTTGCGGGGTCCTGGTGGCCTCTTGGTCGTCCTGCAGCGGGACGCGTAGCGATGCTACGAGTTTGGCCAAGGTTACGCGCTGCTGGCGGGCTTCCACAAGGGCAGGGTGCGCTCTGACGCCCTGCGGGGAAACGTTGGTTACGCCTTCATCCCTGACGCTCTTTTCCAAGGCGTCCAGGGCGTCTAAAGTCCGGGAAGCTTCAAAAAGGATGCTTAGCTCGTGCTCGCCCAACTCGATGTCAACCGTTACCGAACGCCATAATTTGCGGCCTCCCGCCTTCTATCCTGAGGGGGTTTTGTGCTCCATTTCGGTCCTTTCGGGGTAGCTAGGGGTCTGAATGCCGCGCAAATACAGGCATCCAGGCCCCATAGGTCGAATAATCCAGATTTCGGAGAGAGAAATCGCCTTCATCCAGAGGGGCAAGAGAAGGGGGTTCGGGGGTAACCCGGGTGGGGTGGCGAGGTCCAGGGCCCAGCCAAGGTGAGCCGACTTGTTGCGGCCGGCTCACCTGTTTGGGGCAGGGCCTTGTCCCCTCACCGGCTGGAACACTATTTCCGGGAAGCACGGGCAACGGTCAAGGATCTACCAGGAGGGTTCCGGTTCCGTGACCTGCGGCACTATTTCGCCTCACTGCTGGTTGCTCAGGGCCTAGACGTGAAAGTTGTCCAGAAGAGCCTCAGGCACTCGTCAGCGAAGACGACTCTGGACACGTACGGGCATATGTGCCCGGATAAGGAATAGTCAGCGCGGGCGGCGGTGGCTCAGGTGTTGGTGGAGCGGCTGAGCCTGCGGACTGAACAGCACGGGTGAGACTGTCCAGACACAAGAAAAGGCCGGCCACAGGTAGTGAAACCTGAGGCCGGCCTTCGCTGTATCTGAATTCTTGCGGACTGACTGCGGACTAGACCCCACCCAGCCGCGGGGTCGTGCTAGACGCCGTAGTACAGCTCGAACTCGTACGGGTTCGGCCGCAGGGAGAGCGGACGGATTTCGTTCTCGTACTTGTATTCGATCCAGGTGTCGATCAGGTCCTGGGTGAAGACGCCGCCGGCCTGCAGGAACTCGTTGTCCTCAGCCAGTGCATCGAGGGCTTCTTCGAGCGTGCCGGGAGCCTTGGGGATGTCCTTGGCTTCCTCGGCGGGCAGCTCGTAGAGGTCCTTGTCGATCGGTGCCGGCGGTTCGATGCGGTTGCGGATGCCGTCAATGCCGGCCATCAGCTGGGCAGCGAAGGCCAGGTACGGGTTCGAGGAGGGGTCCGGAGCGCGGAATTCGATGCGCTTGGCCTTCGGGTTGGAACCCGTGATCGGGATACGGATACCGGCGGAGCGGTTGCCCTGCGAGTACACCATGTTGACCGGCGCTTCGAAGCCCTTGACCAGGCGGCGGTAGGAGTTGACCGTCGGGTTGGTGAAGGCGAGGACGGCGGAGGAGTGCTTCAGCAGGCCGCCGATGTACCAGCGGGCCATGTCGGAGAGTCCTGCGTAGCCCTTTTCGTCGTAGAACAGCGGCTCGCCGTTGGTCCACAGCGACTGGTGGCAGTGCATGCCTGAGCCGTTGTCGCCGAAGACCGGCTTCGGCATAAAGGTGACCGACTTGCCCCAGGCATCGGCGGTGTTCTTGATGACGTACTTGAACTTCTGCAGGTCATCGGCCGCGTGGGTCAGGGTCGTGAACTTGTAGTTGATCTCAGCCTGGCCGGCGGAGCCGACTTCGTGGTGGCTGCGCTCGACCTCAAGGCCGGCTTCGTCCAGGGCAACACACATGGCGTCGCGGAGGTCCGCCTGCTTGTCGGTCGGGGAGACCGGGAAGTAACCGCCCTTGACGGGAGTCTTGTAGCCGAGGTTTCCGCCCTCTTCCTCGCGGCCGGTGTTCCAGTGTGCTTCTTCCGAGTCGATCTTGTAGAAGCTGCCCTGCGGGGAGGACTGGTACTGGACGTTGTCGAAGACGAAGAATTCGGCTTCGGGTGCGAAGAACGCGGTGTCTGCGATGCCGGTGGAGGCGAGGTAGGCCTCAGCCTTTTCGGCGACGCCACGCGGGTCGCGGTGGTACGGGTCGCCGGTACGCGGGTTCACGATCGAGAAGTTCAGCGCAAGGGTCTTCTCCATGCGGAACGTATCGATGAACGCGGTGGTGACGTCCGGGATGAGCTGCATGTCAGACTCTGCGATGCCCTGGAAGCCGCGGATCGACGAACCGTCGAAGAGCTGGCCGTTGACGAAGAAGTCTGCATCAACGCTCTTGGCCGGCACGTTGAAGTGCTGCTGTACGCCGGGGAGGTCGGTGAAGCGGATATCAACGAATTTGATGTCTTCGTCTTTGATGAACTTGAGGACTTCGTCCGCAGTCTTGAACATCTATGCTCCTTACGCATATGAAAAATCTGGCCGTCAGGCACTGTGGTCCAGGGCAGTCCGACAACGGGAAAGCAAGAAAGGCTTTCCCGTTCCTAAGCCGCTAGCAACTGTAACCACCCTAGGCAGGCGGGATTTCCCGCTAGTGTCCGCTTTGTTTCCGGCAGGTTACAGAATGAACTGTCACCTAAACCGTACGCGGTGTCCGGAGTTTGGGCTATCCGGTTCCACACTGTGATCCGGCCCGGGCGCATCGTCCCCTTCCGGAACCGATAGTCTGGAACGGTGGTTGATCGTAAAGACATAGGCTCATGGCTCAGCGGACCGGACACGTCCGGCATCTCCAAATACCCGGGGGAGCGGTTGGGGCTTCCCGAATCCGGTCCCGGGTCCATGGCCCGCGCAGGACGCAGGATTCTTGCCATCTGCATCGACTGGGCGATTGCGCTGCTTGTCAGCAGCTTCGCGTTCGACGGAAATTCGTGGGCCACCCTCGGCGTGTTCGCCGTCGAGCAGATCCTCTTGATCGGCACGCTGGGCTACAGCATCGGCCACCGGGTAGCCGGGATCCACGTAGTGAGCCTTCGAGGCGGCCCGGCCGGTCCACTGGCGGCCCTGGTCCGGACGCTGCTGCTCTGCCTCGTCATTCCGGCCGTCATTTTTGATCCGGACCAGCGGGGCCTCCACGACAAGGCTTTGAACACCGTCCTCGTCAGGATGTAGCACCCCGACCGCAGGGCTGGTGGCGGGCGGTCAGACCTGCGCCGCTGCATCCTCTGTCGCGGGCCGGCTCTCTTCGTGCCGGCCGGTCGGGTCAAGGTAGCCGCGGCGGCCTGCCCAGCGTTCGAACCAGACCGTGGCGAAGGGAAGCACGGCGGAGAACCCGGCAAAAACAGCTACCCGGAACGGCCAGCGGAGCGCGCCCCAGAGGAGCAGGGCGGAGAGCCCGTAGCCGATGAAGAACGCGCCGTGGATGGGGCCTGCGATTTGTACCCCCAGTTCGGTGGTTCCGAGTACCCATTTGAAGAACATGCCGATAAGCAGCGCCGCCCAGCTGAAGCCTTCGGCGATGGCCAGCACGCGGAAGAGCCGGATCAGTGCGGGCGTGGACGGACGTTTCATGGCGGGCTCCGGGTTCTGTCCTCGGGGACGTCGGTGAGGGCTTGTCTGGTCAGTGCTCAGGGGCGGCCGGTGCCTAGGGCGGCCGGTGCCCAGGGCCGCGGTTGCGGCAAAAGAAACGCCCCGGCCGCCTCGCTGGTGCGGGTGGTGTCCGGGGCGTTTCTTGAAGGCTTGCGGCGGGCTAGCGGCCGCGGTTCGGGCGGGCTTTGAAAGGATCAATGCCCTTGGGGATCGGCAGCCGGCTGCCCAAGGAAGAAATCCGCTTGGATACGGCGCTGACCTCGATCTTGGTCAGCTCTTTCTTGAGTTTACCCATCTTCTTGGCGACCTGGCTGATCGGCACCTGGCCCTCGCCCCGGCCGCTCTCGATGACGTGGATGCTCACGTTGGGCAGGATGCGGGAGAGACGCTTGCGTTCCGCGTCGACGAGCGGCTTGACCCGGGCGCTGGGGCCTTCGGTGACCAGTATGACGCCGGGACGGCCAATGGCGCGGAACACCGCGTCCTGGGTCCGCGGGTTCACGGCCACGGGCTGCTCCTCGACGATCCAGCCGCGCTTGAGGGTGCCGAGTGCGGCGCCGGAGGCGCCGGGCTGGTTCTCAATCTGCGCGAAAGCAGCGCGTTCGGCGCGGCGGGACAGAATCAAGGTGGCGGCCAGGACACCCAGCGTGATGCCGATGATCAGGCCGGTGATCCAGTTATCCAACAGGAAACCGACCAGAAGGCTGGCGGCGACGACTCCCAGGAACGCCAGCAGCATGACCCACGGAACCATGGGGTCGTGCCGGCGGGTCATCTTGTAGACCTCGCCGATCTGCTTCAAGCGGCTCGGCTTCTTGATCTTTGCTGCCTTGGGCTTGCGGGAGAAGATGCCACGCTTCGGAGCGTCGGAGTCCGATGTGGAGATGCTGGAGTCAGAGGAGTTCGCCATAGTGCCTTTAATTCTACGTGATTTACGGCTAAGGGCCGGACGCCGGAGTGCTCCGGCGTCCGGCCCTTAGCCGCACTTACAGTGTGGTGGATTCAGGAGCGGGCCGCGAGCAGCGAGCTCGCTTCCTGCCGGGTGCTGCCGGAGCTTTCGATGTGGGCGAGCTCCGCCGGAATTTCCCAGCCCTTCTTCCGCATTGCCGTGGCCCAGAGCCGGCCGGCCCGGTAGGAGGAACGCACCAGCGGCCCGCTCATCACGCCGAGGAAGCCGATTTCGTCCGCCTCCTGCTGCAGGTCCACGAATTCCTGCGGCTTGACCCAGCGGTCCACCGGCAGGTGGCGCTCGCTCGGGCGCAGGTACTGGGTGATGGTGATCAGATCACAGCCGGCGTCGTGCAGGTCGCGGAGTGCTTCGGAGATCTCTTCGCGGGTCTCGCCCATGCCCAGGATGAGGTTGGACTTCGTCACCATGCCGAGGTTGCGGCCCTGGGTGATGACGTCCAGGGAGCGGTCATACCGGAAGGCCGGGCGGATCCGCTTGAAAATGCGGGGGACCGTTTCGACGTTGTGGGCAAACACCTCAGGCTTGGAGTCGCAGATCGCTGCGATGTGTTCGGGCTTGCCGGAGAAGTCCGGAATCAGCAGTTCGACGCCGGTGCCGGGGTTCAGCTCGTGGATCTTGCGGACCGTCTCGGCATAGAGCCAGACGCCCTCGTCGGCGAGGTCGTCGCGGGCCACACCGGTGACCGTGGCGTAGCGGAGCTGCATGGCCTGGACCGAGCGGGCCACCTTGGTGGGCTCGAACATGTCCACCGGCGAGGGCTTGCCGGTGTCGATCTGGCAGAAGTCGCAGCGGCGGGTGCACTCGGAGCCGCCGATCAGGAAGGTCGCTTCCTTGTCTTCCCAGCATTCGAAGATGTTGGGACAGCCGGCCTCTTCACAAACGGTGTGGAGGCCTTCCTTTTTGACGAGGTTCTTCATCTGGACGTACTCGGGGCCCATTTGGACCTTGGCCTTGATCCAATCCGGCTTACGTTCCACCGGGGTGGCCGCATTTCGCTGCTCGATGCGCAGCATTTTCCGGCCTTCTGGTGCCAGTGTCACAGTAGAGCTCCTTCGGGGGTTGCAACTAGGGCTTCTTCATTGTTGCGCAGTTCTTCGGTGATCCGCGACACGAGGTCCGCCGG
>JBFGBS010000037.1:0-9991 GCA_041567475.1 Arthrobacter sp. | reverse complement strand
GCGTTCGTCGAACTGCTCCAGCTGCTGCCGGATGTTCTGCGCGCCCGGCATCATCATCAGCATCTTCTTCATGGAACCCATGTTGCGGATCTGCTGCATCTGGGCCAGGAAGTCATCGAGGGTGAAGTCTTCCTGATCGGCAAATTTCTTCGCCATCCGGGCTGCTTCATCCTTGTCCCAGGACTTCTCGGCCTGCTCGATCAGGGTGAGCACATCGCCCATGTCGAGGATGCGCGAGGCCATCCGGTCCGGGTGGAAGAGTTCGAAGTCGTCCAGGCCTTCGCCGGTGGACGCGAACATCACGGGCTTGCCGGTCACGGAGGCCACGGACAGTGCGGCGCCGCCGCGGGCGTCGCCGTCGAGCTTGGACAGCACGATGCCGGTGAAGTTGACGCCCTCATCAAAGGCCAGCGCCGTGTTCACGGCATCCTGGCCGATCATGGAGTCGATCACGAAGAGGACTTCGTTGGGCACGATTGCCCGGCGGATCTGGCGGGCCTGTTCCATCATGTCGGCGTCGACGCCGAGACGTCCGGCGGTATCGACGATCACGACGTCGTGCAGGGTGCGGCGGGCCTCTTCGACGCCGGCGCGGGCAACGGCGACGGGATCGCCGGCCGGGTGTTCGAGTTCGGAGGTCGCGCCGGGGTGGGGCGCGTACACGGGCACGCCGGCACGCTGGCCCACTACCTGCAGCTGGGTGACGGCGTTGGGGCGCTGCAGGTCACACGCGACCAGCATGGGGCTGTGGCCCTGGGCCTTGAGCCACTTGGACAGCTTGCCGGCCAGGGTGGTCTTGCCCGCGCCCTGGAGGCCGGCGAGCATGATGATGGTGGGACCGGTCTTGGCGAGGCGGATCCGGCGGGTCTCGCCGCCGAGGATCTCGACGAGCTCCTCGTTGACGATCTTCACGATCTGCTGGCTCGGGTTCAGCGCACCGGAGACCTCGGCACCGAGGGCGCGCTCGCGCACGCGTCCGGTGAACTCGCGGACCACCGGAACGGCCACGTCCGCGTCCAGGAGGGCGCGGCGGATCTCGCGGACCGTGGCGTCAACGTCCGCCTCGGTCAGGCGGCCCTTGCCACGGAGGTTTTTGAAGGTTGCTGTCAACCGGTCAGAGAGTGAATTGAACACGCGCCGTGCACTTCTTTCAGTGGATGTACGGATGGCGGCCGGTACGGCACGCCAGCGTCGCGACTGGGGTTCGCCTAAACGAACCGTCTCGACAACGGGACTCGACTCTCTAGGGTATCAAGTCACGCCGTCATGATGGCATGCTGGCTTAGGTGAGCACTGATACAAGAGTGAAGACCCTGCTGATTCTCGGCGCCTCAGGCGATCTGACCGGGCGGCTGCTGCTGCCCGGGCTGGCCCGGCTCGTGGCCCGGGGCCGGGCCGATGGCCTGGCCCTCGTCGGCGCGGGCTCGGACGACTGGGGGCCGGAACAATGGCTGACCCGGATCGAGGAGTCCTTCGCGGACGAGAATTCGCAGGCCGATGCCGAGGGCAAGCAGGAGCTGAAACGGATCGCGGCCGCCAGCAGCTACCACGGGCTCGATGTCACCGCCGAGGGCAAACTCGCCGCGCTGCTCGCGGAACTGGAGGGCCCCGTGGCGGTCTACTTCGCCTTGCCGCCGCACGTCAGCCAGTTGGCCTGCGAGGCCCTGGCGCCGGAGCAGGTGCCGGCCGGAACGCGGCTGGTCCTGGAGAAGCCGTTCGGCTCCGATGAGGACTCCGCCCGCCGGCTCAACGCCACGCTCGCGGGCCTCGTCCCGGAGGACCACGTCCACCGGGTGGACCATTTCCTGGGCAAGGCGACGGTCCTGAACATCCTGGGCCTGCGCTTCGCCAACACATTCCTGGAGCCGATCTGGAACCGGCACCACATCGCGCAGGTGGAAATCATCTTCGATGAGGACCTGGCGTTGGAGGGCCGCGCCGGCTATTACGACGGTGCCGGCGCCCTGCGGGACATGATCCAGAGCCACCTGCTGGAGATCCTGGCGCTGATGGCGCTCGAACCCCCCGCTTCCATCGACGAACGGGACCTCCGCGACGCCGTGGCGACTGTCCTGCGGGCCAGCAGCATCAAGGCCCCCTACCGCACGAGCACCCGCCGCGCCCGGTACACGGCAGGTCGTATCGGCGGCCGGAAGGTCCCGGACTACGCCGCGGAAGACGGTGTGGACGCGGCACGCAACACCGAGACCCTCGCGGAGGTGCGGGTGGAGATCGACAACTGGCGCTGGCAGGGCGTGCCGTTCATCCTGCGCTCGGGCAAAGCCCTGGGAAACAAGCGCAAGGAGGCCGTTGTCACCTTCCGGCCGGTGCCGCACCTGCCCCGGGGCTTCACGGGCGTGGACGCCCCCAACCGGCTCCGGATCGGTTTCGGCCCGGACACCCTGGAGTTCGACGTCGATGTGAACGGCCCGGGCGACGTGCTCCACCTCGACCGGACCACGCTCAAGGCCGAGCTGAGCGCCTCCGACCTGCTGCCCTACGGTGAAGTCCTCGAAGGGGTCCTGACCGGCGATCCGCTGCTGTCCGTGCGTGCCGACACCGCGGAGGACTGCTGGCGGATCATCGACCCGGTCCTGAAGTCTTGGGCTGCCGGACATGTCCCGCTGGAAGAGTACCCGGCCGGCTCGTCCGGCCCGGCGGACTGGCCGGTCTGACCGGCACGCAAAAGCGGGCCGGACACCTTTCCAGGTGTCCGGCCCGCTCCCCCAATGGGGTCGGCCGAGGCTGCGGCCGCCGGCTGAACGGCGACCGGCTGGCTTGCTGCCGGGCTAACTTGCTGCCGGGTTAGATGGCTGCCGGGCCACGTTCCCCGGTGCGCACCCGGACGGCTTCGAACACATCCATCGTCCAGACCTTGCCGTCACCGGCCCGGCCGGTGTTGGAGCTGGCGATGATGACATCGAGGATGTCGTTGGCCTGCTCGTCGGTGGCGAGGACTTCCACCCGGATCTTGGGCAGCAGGTCCACGTTGTACTCGGCGCCGCGGTACACCTCCGTGTAGCCGCGCTGCCGGCCGTAGCCGCTGGCCGCGCTGACGGTGAGCCCCTGCACACCGTAGGCTTCGAGTCCTTCGCGAATGGCTTCCAGCTTTTCCGGACGGACGATCGCTGTGATCAGTTTCATGCCCCCACACTTTCCTTGCCTGCGTCTGCCTTGCCGCTGCCGGACGCCGCGGACTCCGCGTCGCCGCCCTGCTTCTTGCCGGTGATCATGTCATGCAGCGGCTGGAAGCTGCCGCCGTGGCCGCCGACGCCGAACTCGTAGGCGGTCTCGGCGTGCAGGCTCAGGTCCACGCCGACGGCTTCCTGCTCCTGGGAAACCCGGAAGCCCATGAACTTGTGGATCGGGTAGGCGATGATGAAGGTCATTACGGCGGTGAAGACCATGGCCAGTACCGCGGCGAGGACCTGTGCGACGAGCTGGGTGCTGCCGCCGCCGTAGAACAGGCCGGCAGTGCCCTGGGTCGGGGTGGCCAGGAAGCCGATGGCCACGGTGCCGACGATGCCGGAGACGAGGTGCACACCGACGACGTCGAGCGAGTCATCGTAGCCGAACTTGAATTTCAGGCCGACGGCGAGCGCCGAGGCGACACCGGCGACGACGCCGAGGGCGATGGCACCGAGCGGGGAGACGTTGGCGCAGGCCGGGGTGATGGCGACCAGGCCGGCGACCACGCCGGAGGCTGCGCCGAGGGAGGTCGGGTGACCGTCACGGAACCGTTCGACGGCGAGCCAGCCGAGCATCGCAGCGGCCGGAGCAACCAGGGTGTTGATCCAGATCAGGCCGGCCTGCTCGACGGTTCCGGCAGCGCCGGCGTTGAAGCCGAACCAGCCGAACCAGAGGATCGCGGCACCGAGCATCACGAACGGGACGTTGTGCGGGCGGTGGTTCGGGTCTTTTCCGAAGCCCTTGCGGTTACCGAGGATCAGGACCAGGATCAGGCCGGCCACGCCGGCGTTGATGTGGACTACGGTGCCGCCGGCAAAGTCGATGACCGGGGCAAACGTCTGGCCGAACCAGCCTTCCTCGGAGAACAACCCGCCGCCCCAGACCATAAAGGCCATCGGCGCGTAGACCAGGGTGACCCAGATCGGGGTGAACAGCACCCAGGCGGAGAACTTGGCGCGGTCTGCGACGGCGCCGGAGATCAGCGCCACGGTGATGATGGCGAACGTGGCCGCGTAGCCCACGGAGAGCAGGTCTGCCGGTTCGCTGAAGTTATGGAGCCCGAAGTGGCTGAACGGGTTCGCGAAGATCTGGAAGAAGTTGTCCTCGTTGCTCGACGCCATCGAGGCGCCCCACAGGACCCAGACGATCGCGACGGTGCCGATGGCGACGAAGCTCATCATCATCATGTTCAAAGCCGACTTGGCGCGCGTCATGCCGCCGTAAAAGAATGCCAGGCCCGGGGTCATGAACAGCACGAGTGCTGAAGCGACCAGGAGCCAAACGAGACCTGCGGTGAGTTCCATGGTCTGCGTCCTCTCTTGCTGAAGGTGCGGTTTTACCCGCCGGTCCAACGCATGTGCTGCGTTCTTGGTAAAAAGTCTCGCGGGGCCGTGTTTCGCGGTTGCAGGATTTAGATTGCCGGTTTGTTACAAGCATCTCCCTGACGTAAATGGTGCGTCTCAGCCTTGTTACGGTTATGTTTCACCCCTTTCGCCAGGCCCCGCCGCACCACCCGCGCAGCCGGTCTACACCCGCCACCGAGGACGAGCCCACCATGAGCAGAATTTCCCGCTTTTCGCACGGTGCCAGGCCCAAGGCAGCGGACCGCGCGCCGGGCAGCAACCGGCTGCCCAGGGATATCAAGGTGATGTTGGTCGCGGCGTTCCTGATCGCGATCGGCTTCGGCCTCGTCGCGCCGGTGCTTCCGCAGTTCGCCACCACGTTTGATGTCGGCGCGACGGCGGCGGCGGTGATTGTGAGCATCTTCGCTTTTATGCGGCTCATCTTTGCCCCGGCCGGCGGTGCCTTGATTGTGCGTTTCGGCGAGCGGCCGGTCTACGTGGCCGGGCTGCTGATTGTGGCGGCTTCGACGGCGGCCAGTGCCTTCGCGCAGGATTACTGGCAACTGCTGGTGTTCCGCGGCCTGGGCGGGGCGGGCTCCGTGATGTTCACGGTCGCGTCGATGGCCCTCGTGGTGCGGCTGGCGCCGCCGGAAAGCCGCGGCCGGGTCTCGGGTGCCTACGCCTCAGCGTTCCTGATCGGCAACGTCTGCGGACCGATTGTGGGCGGGCTGCTGGCCGGGTTCGGGCTCCGCGTCCCCTTCCTGGTCTACGCGGCGGCGCTGGTGCTCGCCGCCGTGGTGGTGCAGACCCAGCTCAGCCATGTCCCGGCGGCCGCCCGCGACGGCAAAGCGGCGGCTCCGGCCATGGAACTGCGCGAGGCCCTGCGTGACAGCGCCTACCGGGCCGGGCTCTTTTCCAGCTTTGCCAATGGCTGGGCCACGTTCGGTGTGCGGATGGCCACCGTCCCGCTGTTCGCCGTCGCAGCCCTCGGCGCCGGCCCGGAGTCGGCCGGCTGGGCGTTGGCCGTCTTCGCGGGCGGCAACGCCGCGGCGCTGACGTTCTCGGGCCGGCTGGCCGACTCCCTGGGCCGCAAACCCCTCATGATCGCCGGTCTCCTGGTCACCGGGACGGCCACCGCGGCCATCGGCTTCACCCACGACCTGCCCTGGTTCCTGCTGGCCTCCGCCGTCGCCGGCATCGGCTCGGGCCTGCTCGGACCGGCCCAGCAAGCGGCGATTGCCGACGTGATCGGCAACAAGCGCTCCGGCGGACGGGTGCTGGCCGTCTTCCAGATGGTGGCGGACACCGGCGCCATCATCGGCCCCGTCGTCGCCGGCCTCCTCGCCGATCAGTTGGGCTATCCCTGGGCCTTCGGGGTCACCGGCGGTGTCCTCATTGCCGCCGCGGCGGGCTGGCTGCTGGCCCGGGAAACCTTCCAGCGGCCGGCCCCGTCCGCGGCGCCTCCGGCCCTTGGCTAAGCTGGGAAGACTTTCCACACATCTTCCGGAGGTACTCCCCCATGGCCGAATTCGACTCTTCCCCCGGGAAAGCCGATAGTCCGCCCGCCAACGAACCCGCACCTGCGGCAGCCAGGAAGCGCAAGAAGATCATTGTGGCGGGGGCCGTTGCCGCCGCTGTTGCCGCGGCGGCCGTGGTGATCCCGCTGACGCTCGGCTCCCCCGAGCCGGCACCGACGTCCCCGCCGGAAACCTCCCAGCCGGCCGAGGCCGCACCGGCCGTGACGTATTACGATCAGCCCGGCCCGCCCGCAGGCTCGCCGCTGGAACCGGTCGAGGCGCTGAACGTCGCGATTTCCCAGGACCTCGTAGGCACCTCCCTGGCCAAGGGCGTCGCCGGAATCTCGCTCGAAGCGACCGACCTGGCCGACGCCGACCTCAGCAGCTCGAACGCCTCCATGGTGAAACTGCTGCAGGAAATCGACCAGCCGGTCCTCCGGTTCGGCGGCAACGCTGTGGACCGGAGGTTTTTCTGGACCTCAACCGGCGAACCGCTCCCGTACTCCGGGGACAAGACCCACCCGGCCCGGGCCGTCGGTCCCGATGACCTGAGCCGGATCAACACGCTGCTGGAGGCCGGCGACGCCAGGATCGCGCTGACGGTGGATCTGGGCCACTACAACCCGGCCCGCGCCGCGGACATGGCCAAGCACGCCGCAGAAATCTTCGGCGACCGGCTCCTGAGCATCACCATCGGCAACGAACCGAACGGCTACGTCTTCAACGACGTCCGCGCCGACGGCTACAGCCTGGAGCAGTACGTCACGGAGCTGAAGGCGTACGCCGGGGCGATTCACGCCGTCGCGCCCAACGTCCCGATCGCCGGGCCCGGCGCGTACGACCAGAAGTGGTGGCAGCCGTTCATTGACGCGGAGATTCCACAGAAGAAGATCCTCTCTTTCCACAACTACCCGCTGTACAGCTGCGACGGCAGCGACCCCAAGGGATCGCCGACCATGGCGAACCTGATGAGCCAGCTGATGCATGACCGTGCCGCCGATTACCAGGAGGCGGCCCTCGCGGCGGGCAAGGCCGCGGGGCTGGAAACCTGGCTGCCGGAAACCGGCATTGCCGCCTGCCCGGGGTCGAACGAGACATCCCGGACCCACGCCTCGGCCCTGTGGACGGCCGACTACGTCCTCAACGCCGCACAGCTGGGGATCACGAAGGTCGGATTCCACAGCTCCACGTTCACGTGCAAGGGCGGCCCGCCGATGTCCGCTATCTGCAGCGCCGGCGATTACCCGCTGGGCAACGGGGACATGTCCGGCCGGGCCAACTTCTTCGGCATCTCCATGGTCGCGGAGCTGGATGCCGGCAAGTTCCTGAAGCTGCAGCATTCCGGCGGCGGGCTGGCCTTCACCTACGCCCTGCAGAACGAGGACGGCAGCACCACCGTGGTCCTGGTCAACGAGAACAATCCGGAGACAGCGGCCCAGACCGACGTCACGTTGAAGCTGCCCGGCAAGGCCCGGACGGGGACCATGACCCAACTCAGCGGTCCCAGCTACGCGGCCGAGGACCAGACCGTGATCGACGGCGCCAAGACCGAACCCACCCCGCTGGCCGAACGCGCCACGGTCCCCGGCTTCGCCTACGGTTCCGCGACGCAGACGTTCAAGCTCACGGCCGGCACCGTGACGGTCCTGAACTTCACCTACTGAGTCAGCCTTAAGCGGCACCGGCCCGCAGCGGTGAGTGTATTTCCACTCTCTCCGCTGCGGGCCGGCCGCGTTCGGGCGTCAGTTCAAGAGCGCGTCTACGAAGCTTTCGGCGTCGAAGGGTGCCAGGTCATCCGCGCCTTCGCCGAGGCCGATGAGCTTGACCGGGACCCCGAGGGACTTCTGGATGGCGACGACGATGCCGCCCTTGGCGGTGCCGTCGAGCTTGGTCAGGACGATGCCGGTGATGTTCACGACCTCGGAGAAGACCCGGGCCTGGTTCAGGCCGTTCTGGCCGGTGGTTGCGTCCAGGACCAGGAGCACCTCGTCCACGGCGGCCAGTTTCTCGATGACCCGCTTGACCTTGCCGAGCTCGTCCATCAGGCCGGTCTTGTTCTGCAGGCGGCCGGCGGTGTCGATCATAACGACGTCGACTTCCTGGTCGATGCCGGCCTTGACGGCTTCGTAGGCGACCGACGCGGGATCGGCGCCGTCGATGTCGGATTTGACGGTGGGCACGCCCACGCGCTGGCCCCACGTGGCCAGCTGTTCCGCGGCGGCGGCGCGGAAGGTGTCGGCGGCACCCAGCAGAACGTCCTTGTCCTCGGCAACGAGCACGCGGGCCAGCTTACCGACCGTGGTGGTCTTGCCGACGCCGTTGACGCCGACCACCATAACGACGGCGGGCTTGTCGCCCTGGCGGGCGACGTTCAGGCTGCGGTCCATGGACGGGTCCACGAGTTTGATGAGTTCCTCGCGCAGCAGCGCCTTGACCTGCTCGGGCGAGCGGGTGCCGAGGACCTTGACGCGTTCCCGGAGCGCGTCCACGAGCTGCATCGTCGGTTCGGTGCCGAGGTCGGCGAGCAGGAGGGTCTCCTCCACCTCGTCCCAGACGTTTTCGTCGATTTTGTCCGCCGAGAGGAGGGCCAGGAGGCCTTTGCCGAGGATGGTGTTGGACTTGATGAGGCGTTCACGCAGCCGGGTCAGCCGCCCGGCGACCGGCATCGGGGTTTCCACGGGGATGGTTTCCAGGCCCGCAACTTCGTCCGGGACCTCGACGGTGTCCGTGCCGTCGACGTCCTCGAGGGTGCTGCCACCGGCCGTCGGGCCTGCCGCCGGCCGGTCCTCCAGGAGGGTGCCGCCGGGGGCCCGGCCGGACTCCGCGGGATCGTTCGCGTCCCGCGTTTCCGGGTAGTCCTTGATGTTCCGCCGGGTCTTCATGAGCACCGGAATCAGGGCACCAAGGACCACCAGGGCAGCGAGAATGGGCAAAAGTATGGGGAGGATGTCGTTCACTCCCCTAGCTTCTCACAAACCCCGAACGCGCTTTGGCCCGCCTAAACGCCCGCGCCGAGCCGCTGGCTGATGACGGTCGAAACACCGTCGCCGCGCATCGTGACCCCGTACAGGGCGTCGGCGACTTCCATCGTGCGTTTCTGGTGGGTGATGACAATCAGCTGGCTGGATTCGCGCAGCTCCTCGAAGATCGTGATGAGCCGGCCCAGGTTGGTGTCGTCCAGGGCCGCTTCCACCTCGTCCATGACATAGAAGGGCGAGGGCCGGGCCTTGAAGATCGCGACGAGCAGCGCCACTGCGGTGAGCGAGCGTTCCCCGCCGGAGAGCAGGGAGAGCCGCTTGATCTTCTTGCCCGCGGGCCGGGCTTCGACGTCGATGCCGGTCGTGAGCATGTCCGACGGGTCGGTCAGGACCAGCCGTCCCTCCCCGCCGGGGAACAGCCGGGCGAAGACCCGGACAAACTGCGCGGCGGTATCGGCGAAGGCTTCCGCGAAGACTGTCTGGACCCGCTCGTCGACTTCCCTGATGATGTCCAGCAGGTCCTTGCGGCTGGCCCGCAGATCCTCGAGCTGGGCGCTGAGGAACTGGTGGCGTTCCTCCAGGGCGGCAAATTCCTCCAGCGCCAGCGGGTTGACCCGGCCCAGCGCCGCGAGATCACGTTCGGCCTGCCGGAGCCGCTTTTCCTGTTCCGCCCGGACGTACGGGGCGCCAGCCGGGATTTCGTGGCCCGCCGCGTCGACCGGTACGTGCAGGGCGGCCCATTTGTCCCCGGCGCCGCCGGTGTCTACGGCCGGCACGGGCACCGGCTGGTCCGGACCGAAGTCGGCGACGAGCTGGTCCGCTGTCAGGCCGAGCTCCTCGACGCTCCTGAGCTCCAGGGCCTCGATCTTGAGCCGCTGCTGGGTGCGGGCAAGTTCATCGCGGTGCACCGAGTCGGTCAGCTCGGCCAGTTCGCGGGCCAGGGCGTCGTTGGCGGTGCGTAGTT
>JBFGBS010000036.1:0-9993 GCA_041567475.1 Arthrobacter sp. | reverse complement strand
CGAGGCCATCGTCCTGGCTTATCTTGGGAGCCTGACCTACCGGCAGGTCGCCGAACAGCTCGCCACGCCACTGCCGACCATCAAGTCCCGCATACGGTCCGGCCTGACACGGCTCCGAACGGAACTAGAACCGGCCTAGCCTGTCTCGTCGTCTGAAGTACAGGGCAGGCCGGTCGAGCAGATGCTTCTCGATAGGCCTCATCCGGGCACGAAGACGGAGCCGTCTCGGCGCCCCTTGCTGACGGAACCGCCACCGCCCGGTGATGCCCTGGCTATTCACCATCCGGTGACGGCGGACGCGTCTTCCTTTGCTCACTGAGATTGGCCGGTGACGGAGGGCAGCTCAGCAACGAGCGATGGGGTGCCATCGCGGACGACTTCACGACGGAAATGGACTTCACCGAGGATCCCAGAGAGCGACCGGGCGTGGACCTGGCCGTTCGCCCGTGCTCGCACCAGAACATGACCAATCCGCCATTATTGTCGTACCCCTTTGGCAGAGTCCAACTATGGAGGCCGCTAGTGGATTCTTACCGGATTCAGATCAGGACAAGCCCGATCTGAACAGGATCCTTGCGCTGGTCCGGGTGCTGTCCGGAACCGCGCAATCGGACGCGGCCCTCTTCGACTTTTTCGAGGCTTCGGATTTTGCCGGCCGTGTGGAGGAACTGTCCCGCACCGTGGATTTCCTTCAGCTTGTTGCCGTCGCAGCGGTCAACCGGACCCGGACGGATGCTGCCTTGACGCCGAAGCCGTCCTCCGGGTGGGGAACTGAACCGGGATCGGCTGCCGGGTGGCTGACCGGTTGGAATCTCGAACCAGACCGGGATCCCACCGGTGGATCCAGCAGCGCGGCCGGGACGGAAACCGCCGACGGATTCGGCAACGGCCCGGATGCAGTGGCGGCTGTCCTGGGTGACGGGTACCGTAACCCCGCCGACTTCCTTCGGGCACGTTTGCGGATCAGCGCGACCGAGGCCAGGCGCCGGCTTGCCCTCGCGGGCGAAGTCCTGCCCCGGACGGGAATCGCGGGCCTATCCGAACCCGCCGCGCGGCCGGAGCTCGCCGCGGCCGTGGCCTCCGGGAGTATCGCCTCGAATGCGGCGACGATCATCACGATGTCCCTGGACCGGGTCCGGCACACGGCCCCGCCGGAAGCTGTTGCCGGAATGGAACACGCACTGACCCTGACGGCGGCCGAGAACGATTATGACTTCCTGGCCCGGATCGCCAGGCACTGGGCCGATGCCCTCGACCAGGACGGCGATGAACCCTCCGAAGAAGTTCTGCGGCAGCTCCAGGGCGCGTTTGTCCGGAAGCCGCGGCACGGGCTGCATCATATGGAAATCTTTGCCACAACGGACCAATACGAACACCTCCTGACCGTGATGAATGTTGCCACCAATCCCCGCGCAGGGCGGGACGGGACACAGGCTGCCGGTGCTGCCGGCACCGCGCCCGCCTTTGGGGCCGAGGACGAGGACGGCACCGACCCGGCTGCCGATCGTCTGGACCTGCGCTCGCGGCCCCAACGGCTCCTCGACGGGCTCGTCGGGGCCTGCAAGGTGGCCCTCGCAGCGGGCGCCCTGTCCACGGCAGGCGGGCTCCGCCCACAAATCATGGCCACCATCAACTACCGGGACCTTTTCGAGCTCCTCGACGTCGGACAGCCGGGTACCGACGGCAGTGTCACCGCCGGGATTCCGGGCCTCCATGACTCCGGTTCCGGCTCTGGCCCTGGCCCCGGCACCGCCCACCCGATCGGCGGCATGGGCAGAACACCGGGGGCGGCCTCGTTCCTGTTCACCGGCCCTGTTACGGCATCCACCATCCGAAAGATTGCCTGCGACGCCGGCATCATCCCTGTCCTGCTGGGTGGTGAGGGGCGGGTCCTGGACATCGGCCGCGCCTCACGGGTCTTCCCGCCGCACATCCGGAAAGCCATCACCGCCCGGGACCAGGGCTGCGCCTTCCCGCGCTGCACTATCCCGGCACCCTGGTGCGAAGCCCACCACATCACCTACTGGTCCCGCGGGGGCAACACCGGAACTGAGAACGGCACGCTGCTGTGCTCGCACCACCATCACGTGATCCATAAAGAGCAATGGACAATCCAGATGCGTACCGGGACCCCGTGGTTCATCCCGCCCCCGCATCTGGACCCTCGCCAGCAGCCTCGAAGAAACCACTACTTCAGAAACTAAACCCGGGCAAGCGCGCTGCCCGGACCTGACCGAACCCGCCTCCTTTTGCGGCGTCGCTGGCGCGCACAGGACCGGTGCCAGCCCGCCCGGAACGGCCGGAAAATTCACGGGTCCGCGGAGTGGCAATCGGAGTAAAGTTCGTTCCGGGGGTGGGCCTGGAAAGGAACACAGCCATGCTGAAAGACAAGTGGGTCGGCGCCGTGTTGCCGGCCGCGGATATCACCCGGGCGCGTGATTTCTACCGCGACAAACTCGGGCTCGAGCCGGATAACCCGGATGCCGAGGACAACTTGCAGTACAAGTGCGGCGCCGGAACGGGATTCTTGATCTACCAGACATCCAACGCAGGTTCAGCCAAGAACACACAAATCGGGTGGGTCGTCGATGACATAGCCGCCGCCGTCGCGGAATTGAACGCTGCAGGCGTTACCTTCGAGGAGTACGACTTTCCCGGCCTGAAAACCGAAGGCGGCATCGCCACGATGCCCGACGGAAGCGCCGCAGCGTGGTTCCTGGACAGCGAGGGGAACATCCTCAGCCTGAACTATATGCCCTAAACCTCAAGTGCCGCCAAAGTCAGGGCCCCGGGCCGGCAACGCTAGCAGCGTGGCCAGGCCCGGGCTTCCCCGACCTTCATGCGCAGTCCCTGACGGGCGTTCCTACCCGTCCGTCTCCGACGCGTTCTCCCAAGCCATGCTCGGGCCAATCGCGTCGATCGCCTGGGACAGCGGAATGCCCGAGCCGTCCCGCCTGCCGTGTTCGCCGGGCAAGGACCGGGCCACCCCGGCGGCGGAGGATGCCTTGGCCGGGCCATGGCCGGCCCAAGCGAGCAGAAGGGTGTCCTCGCCCTTGAGGAACCGGTGCGCCCGGACCCCGGCAGTCGCGCGACCCTTCGCCGGGTATTCGGCAAGAGCCGTCACCTTGGCGGCCCCCGGGGCGGTGCCCGGCAGGGCGCCGTCGGTCCCCGCGATCGTCACCACGACGGCCGCCGCGTCGGCCGGGACGGTGGCGCCGAAGAACACTACCCGGTCCCCGGCGGCCAGCTTGATCCCCGCCATTCCGCCCGCGGTCCTGCCCTGTGGCCGGACCACGGAGGCGCTGAAACGAAGCAGTTGCGCCTGCCGGGTCACGAAGATCAGGTCATCGTCGTCGGAACCGGCGGGCGCCACCCCCACCACGGAGTCCTTGTCCTTGAGCGCGATCACTTCCCAATCCTCGCGGTTCAGCGGGTAGTCGGGCTGTACGCGCTTGACCACGCCCTGTGCCGTGCCGATCGCGAGGATCTGGTCCAGCGGGGCGAACGCGACAAGCGATTCGCCCTTGAGCAAGGTGATGAAGTCCTTGGCCGGAACACCGCCGGCCATGTTCGGCGTTCCGGACGTGGGCGGCAGCACGGGCATGTCCATCACCTGCAGGCGCAGCATCCGGCCCTGGGACGTCACGGCGGCAATCTCGCCACGCGCCGAGGTCTTCAGGACCGACGTGAAAACATCATGCCGAGTCCGCGGTCCGGTCTCTGCCAGGTTGTCCTGGTTGGCTGTGCGGGCGATCTGGCCGGAAGCGGTGAGGATCGCCCAGCACGGATCGTCAGCGATTTCCAGGGCCAGGGGAGCGGCCTTGCCCTTGGCCCCGGGGGCGGCGGTCAGGGCGGCGACGGTGGGGGAGACTGCCTCGGATTCGAGCAGGACGGTCCGCCGCGGGGTGCCGTACTTCTCGGCAATTGCTGCGAGCTCGTCGGAGACCAGCGCGCGCAAGAGTTCCGGCGAGTCGAGGATGGCCTGGAGTTCGGCGATTTCCCGGCGGAGTTCCTCCTGCTCCTTTTCCAGTTCGATCCGGGAGTATTTGGTCAGCTGCCGGAGCCGGAGTTCCAGGATGTAGTTGGCCTGGATTTCGGAGAGGTCGTAAATGGACATCAGCCGGGCCCTGGCTTCGGCAGCCTCATCGGAGGACCGGATGATCTGAATGACCTCGTCGATGTCAACGATGGCGATGAGCAGGCCTTCGACCAGGTGCAGACGGTCCTTCTTTTTGGCCAGGCGGAAGGCGGTCCGGCGGCGCACCACGGTGATGCGGTGGTCCACGTACACGGAGAGCAGCTGCACGAGCCCGAGGGTCTGCGGCTGGCCGTCCACGAGCGTGACGTTGTTGATGCCGAAGGAGTCTTCCATCGGCGTGAACCGGTAGAGCTGCTGCAGGACGGCGGTGGGGTTGAACCCGTTCTTGAGCTCGATGACCAGCCGAAGGCCATGCTTGCGGTCCGTCAGGTCTACAACGTCGCTGATGCCGGTGAGCTTCTTGCTGTTGACGGCATCCTTGATCTTCTCAATGACCTTTTCCGGACCGACCATGTACGGCAGTTCGGTCACGACCAGGCCGGTGCGTCGGGCCGAGAGCTGCTCGATCTCCACCTTCGCCCGCGTCTTGAACGAGCCGCGGCCCGTGGCGTAGGCGTCCCGGATGCCGTCGAGGCCGACGATCCGGCCGCCGGTCGGCAGGTCGGGGCCGGGAATGTACTTCATCATGTCCTCGAGCGTCGCATCCGGGTGCGCGATGAGGTGCCGGGCGGCGGCGATCACCTCGACCAGGTTGTGCGGGGCCATGTTCGTCGCCATGCCGACGGCAATACCGGTGGCGCCGTTGACAAGGAGGTTGGGGAACGCTGCCGGCAGCACGTCGGGCTGGGTGAGCTGATTGTCGTAGTTCGGAACAAAATCAACGACGTCCTCGTCGAGGTGGTCGGTCAGCGTCAGCGCCGCCGCAGCAAGCCGGGCCTCGGTGTACCGGGGGGCGGCCGGGCCGTCGTCGAGCGAGCCGAAGTTGCCGTGGCCGTCGATCAGCGGCAGCCGGAGGGCGAAACCTTGCGCCATCCGCACCATGGCGTCGTAGATCGCGGTGTCGCCGTGCGGATGCAGTTTACCCATGACTTCGCCCACCACACGGGCGCTCTTGACATGGCCGCGGTCCGGGCGGAGACCCATCTCGCTCATCATGTACAGAATGCGCCGCTGGACAGGCTTCAGGCCGTCGCGGGCATCCGGGAGGGCCCTGGAGTAGATCACCGAATAGGCGTACTCCAGAAACGAGCCTTCCATCTCGGAGGTGACATCGATGTCGACGATATTCTCGACGAAATCAGGGCTGGCGTCCCCGGCGGGGGGCGTGGTTTGGCGGCGGGCCATGAGGCTGGGGGTCCTTCTGAAGGGGGTTAAACGGGTCCTGCGTAAGTTTATGACTAGGCTAAGCCTATGGTGGATCAGCCCGCGGTCGGCATATATCCGGAATATTGGGAAGCCGACGTTGTCCTGCGCGACGGTGGAACCGCCCACGTGCGCCCTATCCACCCTGCTGATGCCCGGGCCGTGCAGGCCTTTCACACCGGGCAATCGCAGAAGTCGATCTACATGCGCTTCTTCGCGTTCAAGGCCTCGCTGTCCGGCAAGGAACTGAAGCGATTCACTGAAGTTGACTACCGCGACCGGGTCGCCCTCGTGATCACGATCGGCGGGGAGATCCTCGGGATCGGCCGCTACGACCGGCTCGAGAACCCGGCAGAGGCAGAAGTCGCCTTCAACATCGCGGACGCCCACCAGGGCCGCGGAATCGGCTCCATCCTCCTCGAACACCTCGCCGCCGCCGCCCGGGAAAACGGCATCCGCACCTTCAGCGCCGAGGTGCTCCCGGAGAACCGCAAAATGCTGATGGTGTTCGCCGACGCCGGCTACGACGTCAAGCGGCATTTCGACGACGGTGTCATCAGCCTGGAGTTCAACATCGACCCCACGGAAAAATCCCGCACCGTGATGGAAGCCCGGGAACACCGGGCTGAAGCGCGCAGCATTCAGGAACTGCTCGCACCGTCCTCCGTGGCGGTGATCGGGGCCAGCCGAACGTGGGGCGCCGTGGGATACCAGCTGCTCGAACACGTCATCGAAGGCGGCTTCACGGGTCCGGTCTATGCCGTCAACCCGGAGGCCCTGGAACTCGCCGGTATGCTCTCCTTCGCCCGTCTGGCCGAGGTGCCCGGACCGGTCGGGCTCGCCGTGATCGCCGTACCCGTGGAAGAAGTCCCCGCCGTCGTGCGGGACTGCGCCGCTGCCGGGGTCAAGGGGATCGTCGTGGCCACAGCGGGGTATGAGGACGACGGCGACCGCGGACTCGCCCGCCAGCGGGAGCTTGTGCGGCAATCCCGCGCCAACGGGATGCGGGTGATCGGTCCCGCGTCGCTGGGAATCGTCAATACGAATCCGGCGGTGTCCCTCAACGCTTCGATGGCCCCCGAGCTCGCCCGCCGCGGCGGCCTCGGACTCTTCAGCCAGTCGGCCGCGATCGGGGTCTCGCTCTATGCCGCGAGCAGCCGCCGCCGCCTGGGTATCTCCACCTTCCTCTCCGCCGGCAACCGCGCCGACGTCTCCGGCAACGACATGATGCAGTACTGGGAGGACGACCCCGACACTACGGCGGTGGGCCTCTACCTCGAGTCCATCGGCAATCCTCGAAAGTTTTCCCGCCTGGCCCGCCGCCTGGCCCGGACCAAGCCGGTGATCGTGGCCAAATCCGATGCCATGGGCCTGAACCTGCCGCCGGGCCATGCAGTCCGCACCACGCTGGCCCCGGTCGAGGCCGTCGACGCTATGATGCGCCAGGCAGGCGTGATCCGGGTTGAGACGATCGAGCAGCTCATGGACGTCGCCCAGATCGTCTCGGGCCAGCCGCTGCCGCAGGGGCCGGGGGTTGCCGTCTTCAGCAACTCCCGCGCCGTCGGCAAAGTCGTGGCGGACAGCGTGGCCGCCCAAGGCCTCGGCGTCGAAGGAATCGTCACCGACGTCGATCTGGATGCAGGAATGTCCGTGGCCCTGCCGGCGCTCCGCAAGGCCCTGCAGGAAACCCTGGACAGGGTCGAAGTGCACGCCGCCGTGGTGGCCCTGCTTCCGGCCCGGGGGCTCACGGTGGAAAAGATCGCCGGAGTCCTCGCCGAATGTTCCGAGGCGGCAGGAAAGCCCGTGGTCGCGGCGTTCAGCGGCATCCTGGATCCCTCGATCTACGTTGAAGGCATGGTCGGTCCCGGGACGGGGGCAGGCACCGTGCCCTGCTATTCCAATCCGGGCGCCGCCGTCTCCGCGCTCGCCGCCGTCGTCCGTTACGCCCACTGGCGGGACCGCGACCAAGGCCTGTTTGCGGAGCCGGCCGGCTGTGACCCGGAAGCCGCGAAGTCCGATCTGGAGCGGCTCCTGCGTCCGGTAGACGGGGAGCAACTGGTCCGGCTGGACAGCGCGCAGGCGGCCGGACTGCTGGCCCGCTACGGCATCAGCGTTGTGCCGTCAGAACGCTTTGAGACCGCTGACCAGGCTGTGGCCGCCGCCGATCGGCTGGGCTGGCCCGTGGTGCTGAAGACCACGGATCCTGCCCTGCGGCACCGGCTGGACCTCGGCGGGGTACGGCTGGACATCCAGGACGCCGATTCGCTGCGCCGTAATGTGCAGCAGATGCGCAAGCAGCTCGAACGCTACGGTTCGCCCGCTCTGGAGGTGCAGACGATGGTTCCGGTCGGCCAGGCCTGTACCTTCCGCGCCGTCGAAGATCCGCTCCTGGGGCCGGTGATCTCCTTCGGGCTGGCCGGCGACGCCGTCAACCTGCTCGAGGACTGGGCCCACCGGGTGCCGCCGCTCTCCGGTACCGACCTGCACGACTTCATCAGGGCTCCCCGTGCCTCCCGCAAGCTCTTCGGCTACCAGGGGCTGCCCGCCGTTGACGCCGCCGCTTTGGAGGACCTCGCCTCCCGGCTGACCCGGCTCAAGGACAACCATCCGGAAATTGCCCTCGTCGAGTTCAACCCTGTCCTGGCCGGCACCGAGGGTGCCACGATCCTGGCGGCCGATGTCCGGATCGCCAATGCTGCCCAGCGCACCGACACGGCCCGCCGCGCGATGCGGGACTGACGGCGGTTAGCATGTCCCGGGCCGATCTGTGAAAATGGAATCCATGACTTCCCAGCCTCAACCGTCCAAGCCCGAGGCGCCCGCATCCGGACGCCCGGCCACGCGCCCTCACGGTCCCCACGACCACAGCGCACAGGGCCAAAGCCTGGACGGAGCCCTGCAGACTGCCGGGTTCTACCCCCGCCTCGTGGCCGACGTCGTCGCCGATGCCCTTGACGGCCGCGACTGCGTGGCGCACTTGGTGCATCTGGAAACGCACTTCGACCGGGCCGAAGTCCGCCGGCACATCACCGTGCTTGTGCTGACCGAGGACATGCTGGTGATCACCCACGTCGATGACCAGCAGCTCGACGACGCCGGCGAGCAGACAGTCGCCCAGGTCTCGACCGAATCCGTTCCCGTAACGCAGATCCGTTCGGTGGTCCTGAGCTACATGTACGCCCAGCCGCAGGACTACAAGCCCTCCGATCCCGTCCGGGAGGTGACCCTGTCCATCGCCTGGTCCGGCGGCCAGCGCCTCGACATGGGCCCGGCCAGTTGCGGCGACCCGCAGTGCGAAGCGGACCATGGCTACACCGGCACCATCGCGCAGGAGGACATCGTCCTGCGTATCAGTGCCGAAGCGGACGGCCTGCAGGCAGTTCAGGACGCCAAGCTGTTTGCCCGGGCGCTCCGCGCGGTCAACACCGGTTCGGCCGCTCCGGTCCTGCACTCCGCCCCCGGGATGCCGCCGCGTCCCCGGATGGGCGTCTTCGCCAACCGCCTGAGCCGCGGCCATCAGCGCTGAGATGGCTACGGTCCGTGAGCCTGAGCCGCTCGCCGTCCCTGCCCAACCAGTCATGCCGCCGGCCCCGGCCTTTGGCCAGCGATCCATCGCCGAGGTGCTCACAAGCGCCGCGGCCAGCCTGGGCATCCCCGGCTTCGACAACGCATTGAACCTGCCGTCCGCGACTCGGGTGTGCGTTGTTCTGGCCGACGGCCTGGGCCGGAACCTGCTGAAGCAGAAATCCGCGCACACGCCGTTCCTGCGTTCCGTGATGCAGGCCGGGCAGGGCAACGTCCCCGTCTCGCTGGACTCCGCATTCCCCTCCACCACCGCCGCCTCACTGGCCAGTTTCGGTACGGGACTCCCGGCCGGCCAGCACGGACTGGTGGGATATGACGTCCTGGACCCTGACCAGGACCGCGTCGTGAACATGCTCGGCAACTGGGACGCCGGCGTTGACCCGGAAACGTGGCAACCGTTCCGGACCGTCCTCGAGCAGGCCGCCGAGCACGTGGACGTCGTCACCGTGAGCCTGCCCCAGTTCGCCGATTCACCGATGACCCGGGCAGCTCTGCGCGGTGGCCGCTTCGTCACCGGCGTCACCTCGCATGCCCGGACCGAAGCGGCGGCGGACGCAATGGCCGGCGGAGCGTCGCTGATGTATTTCTACGTCAACGAACTCGACAAGGCCGGGCATCGCCACGGGTGCCAGTCCCCGCAGTGGGAGCACCAGCTTGAAGAGCTCGATGCCACTATGTCGCGGCTCAACGCCACGCTGCCGCCCGGAACCACGATCCTCCTCACCGCAGACCACGGCATGATCGACGTTCCCGAATCGCAGCGCATCGACTACTCGGCCGAACCGGATCTCATTGCCGGTGTCCGGCACACCGCCGGAGAACCGCGGATGGTGCATCTCTACCTCGAGGACGCAGCCGACGACGCTGCCCGGGGACGCCTCCTGGATGCGTGGCGGGCGCGTTTCGGCGACCGGATCTGGGCCTTCACCCGTGACGAAGCAATTGCCGGCGGGCTCTTCGGTGCTGTCCGGCCCGAGGCCGCCGGACGGATCGGCGACGTTATGATT
>JBFGBS010000035.1:0-10005 GCA_041567475.1 Arthrobacter sp. | reverse complement strand
GGCCGGGCTGCCCGCCGGTGTCCTGAACCTCATCCCCACCTCGACCGCCGGCGCCACGACGGGACCGCTGATCAAGGACTCCCGGCTCCGGAAGCTCTCCTTCACCGGCTCCACCGAGGTCGGCCGCCGGCTGCTGTCGGATGCGTCCGAGACGGTCCTGCGCACGTCGATGGAGCTCGGCGGAAACGCCCCGTTCGTGGTCTTCGAGGACGCCGACGTCGACGCGGCCGTGGCCGGGGCGATGCTCGCCAAGCTGCGGAACATGGGCGAGGCGTGCACGGCGGCGAACCGGTTCATCGTGCACGAATCCGTCGTGGACGAATTCGCCGAGAAGTTTGCCGCGAAGATGGCGGACATGACAACTGCCCGCGGCACGGAGCCCGAGTCCAAGGTCGGCCCGCTGATCGATGCCAAGAGCAGGGACAAGGTCCACGAGCTCGTCACGGACGCCGTAGCCGCCGGAGCGTCCGCCGTGATCGGCGGGGCCGCTGTCGAGGGCCCCGGCTACTTCTACCAGCCGACCATCCTCAAGGGCGTCAGCGAAGGCACCCGGATCCTGTCCGAGGAAATCTTCGGCCCCGTCGCGCCGATCATCACCTTCGATACCGAGGACGAGGCGGTCCGGCTCGCGAACAACACCGAGTACGGCCTGGTGGCCTACGTCTTCACGAAGGACCTCAACCGCGGCATCCGGATGGGCGAGCGCCTGGAGACCGGCATGCTGGGCCTGAACGCCGGGGTGGTCTCCAACGCCGCGGCACCCTTCGGTGGTGTTAAGCAGTCCGGTCTGGGCCGCGAAGGTGGCCTCGAAGGCATCGAGGAATACCTCTACACGCAGTACATCGGCATCGCCGACCCGTACGCAGGCTAGCCCGTACGCAGGCTAGCCGCCCGGAGGCTGCTAGCCCCGGCGCACTGTGCGGACGGCGTCGCGGATCCGTATCCCGGTATCCGCGACGCCCCGTGCGGTGCGCCTTGCCGTTTGCGCCAGTGGCCGGAAACCGGACGCGGGTGCCTGCCGCCAGGCGGCCGTGACCGACGGGGGAAACAACTCGGCGCGGAGCCGGACGAGCGGTTTCGCGTTGGCCCGGAGGGCCGCGCGCAGCAGGGCGATCCTGATCTCCGCGCAGCGGCTGCCGGCCGATGCGGATCCCGGCGCGGTTCCGGCGGGCGGCCGGCCGTACTCCTGCTGCTCGAAGTCCTCCCGCAGGGACGCCGCGGCCCGCTGGGCCGGAGCGTTCATCCCGCCGGGTGCCCCGAGGAGCCCGGATGCCAGCAGCCGTTCCACGAACTGCCGTGCCGTCTCCCCGGTCCCGGCCGCCAGGCCGAAATCGGCGGCCAGATCCCGAAGTTCGGCCCAGGCACGCTGCGCGGGCGCTGGCCGGGAGGCCGGACCGGTGCTCCGGAGCCGGCGCCGGCGGATGGCGTCACGGGCCAGCCGGGGCGCTGCGAGCAGCATGATCAGAAGGATCGCCGCACCCGTGCCCAGGTGTTCGGAGGCCTGGTGCACGCCGGACCCGGCCGGGGCCGCGGCACCCGGGAGGGGCACGGGCGCCAGGGGGGTCGCCGGCGCCACGGAGTCCCGGCCCGCCGGGGTCAACGGGTCATCGGGTTCATTGGTGCCGGCACCGCCGGATCCCGTGGGGACCGCGGCATAGGCCGGCACCAGGCCCCGCGAAGGGGTCGGTTCGAACGCTACCCAGCCGACGCCCTGGAAATACAGCTCCGGCCAGGCGTGGGCGTCACGGGCATCGACCTCGTATTCAGGCAACGGGCCCTGCCCCGCGACCGACACTGTGGCCCCGGTGGGCCGTCCGGGGGCGTAGCCGACCGCGACCCGGCTCGGGATCCCCTCCAGCCGGGCCATCACCGCCATTGCCGAAGCGAAGTGGATGCAATAGCCGCTCTTTTGCTCCAGGAAGTCCGCCAGGACGGACATCCCGTTGCCGTCGTAGCCGCCCTGCACCGGCGACTCGAGCGAGTACCGGAACTCGGCAGAACGCAGGTACTGCTGGATCGCCATGGCCCGCGCGTACGGGGTGGCGGACCCGGCAACGACTGAGGCGGAGGTCTGGCGGACTACGTCCGGGATGTTGGCCGGCGGGCGGACGAACAGCTCGGCCACGCCCTCGGGAGGTCCGCCGGACTGGGCCAGGAGTTCCGCGGAGAGCTGCGGGGTGACGGAGACAGCGGTGAATTGCTGGTCGCGGGTGTCGGTGTCGGTACCTCGGATGCTCAGTGTCGCAGGATCCCAGCTCCAGCGTCCGGTGAGTCCGCTGACGGACTCGGGGGCATACGGAACGGGCAGGTATGGGCTCGTGAACCGGCCCGTCCTGATGGCCGTGACCACCCTCAGTTCGGCGGGGGCCGACTCAAGTCCGGAGTCAATCCGGCCCGTCCCCGGCCGGCGGTACGGCTCCCGGTCATCGGGTGCCCAGACTTCGCCGTCGAACGTGTCGACGGTGACGGAGCGCAGGTACGGGGTGGTGGGCGCGTTGGTGGCATACGTGATGCGGCCGCCGCCCTCGGGGCTGCGCAGGCTGCTGCCGAGGGTGATCATGGGGTTGAGGCCACTCGCCGCGCCGAAGGGATTCAGCCTGGAGCCCTGCGGAAAAGTGCCTCGGTCAAAGCCGGGAATGAGCGGCTGGAGCAGCAGCGTGAGCGTCAGGGCCACGGAGCCGGCCAGCGCGGCCTGGCGGAACTGGCCCGGCGTCCGGGCACTGTCGGCGCCGGTCCGGGGATCGGGCGCAAACCAGTGGCTGCACGCCAGGATCAGCAGGTAGCCGACGGCGGCGCCCAGGAAGCCCGCCACTCCAACGCTTTGCGGCTTGATGATCGCGGGTACCACGAGGATGGCGAGGATGCCGATACCGCTGGTTGCCGGGGATGCGAGCGGGAACGCCAGGGCATCAATGAGGATCACGAGTACCCCCAGGAGTGCGCACGCCACCATCACGATGCCGGCGTTGGGGGCGACGGGTGCGCTTTCGGCCAGCACCGTCCGACTGGCCCGGCGGAGGAATCTGCCGACCTGGGTCATCGTGTCGCCGGACGGAATGAACCCGGCGATACTGTGCTGGCGGAAGAACGTAAACGTCAGGACCATGGTCAGGGCCGCCAAGCCGCCGGCAGCCACCGGCAGGCTGCGGACCCGAAGCGACCGGAGGGCCGCCATGGTGAAGGAGACCGCAAGGACCGTCGTCAGCACCGGCGAGTACCACATCCACCCGCGCAGCACCCCGTTGAGTCCAAGGGCCGCACCGGCGACGGCGACGGCGACCGCGATCCCCATCACCCATGGCTGCGCGCCCGGCCCGGCCGGGGCCGGCCGGGCCCGGGGGGCCAGGACCGTCGACCGTGCCGGGTCAGTTGGCGCCTCACCGGTGCCGGGGCGCTGCGGGGCCAAGGTCATCGCCGCTCACCGGCGTCTTGCCGGCCGGTGCCGGCCGTGTCGTCGTCGTAGGCAGCCCAGGCGGCCGGCAGGGCGGTGGCGGCGGTGACCGCCACGGCCCGCCAGCCGCCCAGCCGCAGGGCATCCAGGACCTCCTCGGTATCCGGCAGGCTGTCCGTGATCACGAGCGCGAAGGCATTGGCGCCGAGGCCGGCCGCGGGGGAGAGGGCGAGGGCCTCGGCCAGTGTCAGCTTCCCCGTGACCGCGAGGATCGGCCCGCGGTGGCGGTGGGCTGCGAGCTTGTCCATGAGCCTGTCCTCGAAAGGCAACGCTCCGGTCCCGTCGGCGGGTGCGCCGGGGACCGGCGGGCCGGAGAGCTGGATGGCGGCCAGGCTCGCCGCGACGGACTGGAGCCCGGCGGCGCCGGTGTATTCCTCGACGGCGGGCTCCGGAGCCGAGGGCGAGCGCAGGAACGCGGGTGCGCCGGAAACATCGAGGCAGCGCAGTGTGTAGTTGCGGCCGGCGAGATGCGCGCTGACGGACATGACCGCCGTGACCGCCCACTCGAAACCGTCGCACGTGTGCAGTTTTTGGCCGACGCCGACGCCGTTGCCGGACCGGCGGGCACCGGGCCGCGGGAACGGGCCGGCGTCCGGGTATGCGGAGAGCCGCTGGTCCATGATGATCGTCGCTTCCGGGGTGGCGACGGATTCCTCCTGGCGGACCATCAGCGCGCCGTGGCGCGCGGTCGCCGGCCAGTGGACGCGGCGCATCGGGTCTCCCGGACGGTAGTCGCGGGTCATGATGTCGTCATTGCTGGGATTCGCGCCCGCCCGTGTGGGCGTGGCGCCCTCATACCCGCGGGCGCCGGCCAGCCCGGTGGGGGACAGGTCGACGGCGGCCGGGGTCACCGTGAGGAGGTCGCCGTCGTCGACGGCCTGGCGGCGGCGTGCGAGTCCGAACGGATCACTGATCTCGGCGGTGACCGGCCCGATCTGGAACTGCCCGCGTTGACGGGAGCGCAGGTGGTACTCGTAGTAGCTGGTGCCGCCGGCGCTGGAGCGTGAGGGGAAACGGAACGCGGGGGAATCCCCGAACCTGGGCGGCAGCCGCTCCGCCATCATGACATGCCCGGATCCGGCAGAACTCCTGGTGACGGCCAGGCGCACGGTGGACCTGGCTGCGGTCTCCACCGTCGCGGGGTTGAAATCCCGGTAGGCCCGGAACCGGGGCCGGAGCAGCCGCGTTCCGGCCAGGGCCAGCAGGGGCAGGAGAATCAGCAGGGTTGCCAGGGCCAGCAGGTCCCGCCGGCCGGTGATCTGGGCTGCCAGCAGGGCCAGTGCTCCGGCCGCCAGCAGCCCCCACCCCCGGGAGCTGAAGGCGTGCCGCGGGAAGCGGTCCAGGATCGCCATGTCCGTGCGGTTCCTAGGCCGGGCCCGGCAGTTTCGGCACCGGAGCAAGACCCGGGGCCTTCTCCCGTCCCGCGTGCCAGCCACCGGGTCCGGCCGCGCTCTCCGGGCCGACCGGAACCGAGGCCAGGATGGACCGGATGACGCTTTGGGCCGTCTCGCCCGTGCTGATGGCCTTGCGTTCGAGAATGAGCCGGTGGGCCAGCACGGGTTCAGCGACACTGATGAGGTCATCGGGCACCACGAAGTCCCGGCCTGCCAGCGCCGCCGTGGCCTTGGCGGCGCGCAGCAGCTGCAGCATCGAGCGCGGGCTGGAGCCGAGCCGGAGCAGGGGACTTTCGCGGGTGGCGCGGCCCAGGGCCACCGTGTATTCCTTGATCGAGCGTGCCACGTAGACCTGCTGCACGGTGGCAATCATGGCGGCCACTTCAGCCGCCGTGACGACGGCGGCCACCCGGGTCAGCGGTGATGTTGACTGATGCGTCTCCAGCATCTGCAGTTCCGCTTCCCGGTCCGGGTACCCCATCGAGATGCGCGCCATAAACCTGTCCCGCTGCGCTTCCGGAAGCGGATACGTCCCCTCCATCTCGATGGGGTTCTGCGTTGCGACCACCATAAACGGCTCATCCAGCTGGTAGGAACAGCCGTCCACGGTGACCTGATGTTCCTCCATGCACTCCAGCAGGGCCGATTGGGTCTTGGCCGAGGCGCGGTTGATTTCGTCCCCGATCACAATGTTGGCGAACACGGCCCCGGGGCGGAACTCGAACGTCCGGGAAGCCTGGTTGTAAATGGACACGCCCGTGACGTCGGAGGGCAGCAGATCCGGGGTGAACTGGATCCTGCTCACGGAACCGTGGATGCTCCGGGCCAGGGTCTTGGCGAGCAGCGTCTTGCCGACGCCGGGGACGTCTTCGACGAGCAGGTGGCCCTGAGCCAGCAGCACGGTGAGCGCCATCCGGGCCGCCTCGGCCTTGCCGTCAATGACGGTATTGATGGACGCGAGAATCCTGGTGCTGGCTGCGTGGAACGCCGCGGTATCCATGGCGGGCGGCACATGCGGGGCAGGACGGCGTCCCGTCCTGTCCGAGACGCCGTCAGGGACCGGCCGCAGGCCTTGGTCCTCGGTCAGGGCCTCGTCGAGGGAAGTGCGCTGGTAGTCCATCGGCAGCCTTTCAGCCCTGGCGGTTCCCGGGAGCGACCGGCTACGGCTACCGGCGCCTTCATCAGGTATTCGCCTGCGTTCTACCAGAGTACTAAGACCCGGGCCGGACCTGACAGTGCAGAGGCAGCAAATCTCAGTTTCGACCCAGTTAGGCTTGACGGATGGTCAATTCCCTCACCCCCGTGCCGTACCGGATGCCCGGCAGCGACGGAACCGGGCGGCACGGTTATCCGCCCGCTCCGGAGCCGCTTCCCGTGCCCGTGCTGGACAACCACACCCATCTCGATTTCCCGGACGACAACGTGGCGGTCCGGATCAAGGACGCCCTGGACGCCGCGGAGGCCGTTGGGGTCAGGGGGGCGGTGCAGGTGGGGTGCGACCTTGCATCGTCGCGCTTCGCGGTCCAGGCCGTGGACCTGGACCCGCGGCTGCTGGGCGCCGTTGCGCTGCACCCCAACGACGCTCCCGGCTACGCCGAGCGCGGTGAGCTGGAGGCGGCCTTGGCCGAGATCGAGGCCCTGGCATCGCACCCGCGGATCCGGGCCATCGGGGAGACCGGACTCGACTTTTTCCGGACCGAGGGCGAGGGCCTTATCCATCAGCGGTATTCGTTCCGGCGCCACATCGACATTGCCAAGCGGCTCGGCCTGACCCTGCAGATCCACGACCGCGACGCCCACGATGACGTGGTCCAGGTGCTGCGCGAGGAAGGGCCTCCCGAGCGCGTTGTGTTCCACTGCTTCTCCGGTGACGCGGAGCTTGCACGGACATGCAACACGGAGGGCTGGTACATGTCCTTCGCCGGGACCCTGACCTTCAAGAATGCCGCGAACCTGCGCGAAGCCCTGGCGCTCGCCGATCGGCAGCGGATCCTGGTGGAAACGGACGCCCCGTTCCTCACCCCGCACCCGTTCCGTGGGCGTCCGAACGCGAGCTACATGGTCCCCTACACCGTGCGGGCCATGGCGGAATTGACAGGCTCCGAGCTCTCCGGGCTGTGTGCGCAGATCGCGGAAAATACCGAGCGCGCGTATGGAACGTGGGCCTGATGCCCGTCGGCGGAGGCGCCCCGCGGCATACCGGGTATGCACAATAGCTTGGACGCTTTATAACGCTACGGTTACAGTGGGGAGTTAGTAGCCGGGGTCGGGGAAGGCCTTCGGAGAGTTCCACTTCAGCAGGGCGTGCATCGTGGCAGGCAGAGCAGATGCGCGCTCTTGTTGTGATGGGCCTTGTCGTAGATATGGCAGTGCGTGCAACAGCCACGGACGGCCGGACCGCCTCCGGGCGGCGCCGGGGCGTCCCAGGCTGCCGCGCCCGCCCCTCCCCGTGCCCGGATGGTCCAAGAGAAACGGACAATCTGTGGTCAAGTTCTTCACATCGGATGGCAAGCTCAACTCCGTCAAGATCGGCTCGCAGCTCGTGGTCCTCGTGGCACTCGTGCTGGGTCTGGTTGCCTTCGTGGGCAACAACAAGACGATCACCCTCAATGTCGACGGTAAAGTCAGCTCCGTCCAGACCTTCGGCGGCACCGTCGATCAGGTCGTGAAGAGTGCCAAGGTTGAACTGCAGCCTTCCGACCGGGTTTCCCCGGCCTTGGATTCCCGGGTGCAGGACGGATCCGTCATCAACGTCAATCTGGCCAAGGCCGTTAAGGTCAGCCTCGACGGTGCGGAGCGGACCATCAACACCACGGCGCCGACCGTGGAAGGCCTCGTGACCGAACTGGGCGTCGCCAGCGCCTCCGAGGTGTCGGTGCCGAAGGAAGCCCAGCTTGCCGTCACGGGTTCGTTCGTGGCCATCTCCACACCGAAGACCGTAAGCGTCGTTGCGGACGGCAACGCCACCACCACCACCACGACCGCGGCCACCGTCTCCGAGGTCCTCGACGATTCCGGCCTCTCGCTCGGTGCCAGTGACCGCTCCTCGCAGCCCGGCAACGCCCACGTCGTGAACGACATGGTCATCAAGGTCTCCCGGGTGGACGCCAGCCAGACCGCAGAAACCACCGAGCCTATTCCGTTCGAAACGCTGACCACCGAAAGCGCGGACATGTTCAAGGGCGAGAAGACCGTGACCCAGGCCGGAGCGGCCGGCACCACCGTCAAGAACTTCAAGCTTGTGCTCGTGGACGGGCGGGAAGCATCCCGGACCCTGGTCTCCGAAACCGTCACCGCACCGCCGGTCACCCAGAAAGTCACCGTCGGCACCAAAGAAAAGCCCAAGCCCGCGGCCAACACCGGCGCCGGGGCCCCGGCCATGATGAACGAAGCCATGTGGGACAAGATCGCCCAGTGCGAGTCCACCGGCCGCTGGAACATCAACACCGGCAACGGCTACTACGGCGGCCTGCAGTTCGATGTCCGGACCTGGCTCGGATCCGGTGGTGGCGCCTACGCGCCGAACGCCAGCCTGGCCACCAAGGCGCAGCAGATCGACATCGCCAACCGTGTGTACGCCCAGCGCGGACTCCAGCCCTGGGGCTGCGGCTGGGCGGCCTCCCGCTAGCGCAGCGCGTGCCCGGCGGGCGCGCACACGGGCCGGGTCGGGGTTTCTTGGTTCCCGGGCCCGGCCCTTTCCCTGTCCCGCGCACGCCGCCACGGGCAGGGCCGACGCACGGGATAGGATACCTAGGTGACTGAACCGACCCCGGCTGCGCCCGGAAATGCGCCCGCCCCGCTTTTGGGCGCCTCGGACATCCGGCGGCTCGCCGAGGAAATCGGCGTCCGGCCGACCAAGACCCTCGGCCAGAACTTCGTCATTGACGGCAACACCATCCGGCGGATCGTCGCAGTCGCGGACATCCACGCCGATGAGACCGTCCTCGAGGTCGGACCGGGCCTTGGCTCCCTGACCCTGGGACTGCTGGACGCCGCCCGGACCGTTGTGGCCGTCGAAATCGACCCGGTCCTCGCGGCCAAGCTCCCCGCCACGGTCAACGAATGGCGCCCCGGGAAGGCCGCGGACTTCCACCTCGTCCTCGCCGACGCCATGAAGGTCACCGAACTGCCGGTGGAACCGACCGCCCTCGTCGCCAACCTGCCCTACAACGTCGCCGTCCCGGTCGTCCTGCACCTGCTTCAGCATTTCCCCAGCCTTCGGCACGGACTGGTGATGGTCCAGGACGAGGTCGCCGACCGGCTCGCGGCCGGACCCGGGTCCAAGACCTACGGCGTGCCCTCGGTCAAGGCCGCCTGGTACTCCGGCATGCGCAAGGCCGGGGTCATCGGCATGAACGTTTTCTGGCCGGCACCGAAGATCCACTCCGGACTCGTTGCCTTCACCCGCCGGGAACCCCCCGTCACCACCGCCAGCCGCGAACAGGTCTTCGCCGTCATCGACGCCGCCTTCGCCCAGCGCCGCAAAACGCTGCGCGCGGCGCTGGCGGGCTGGGCCGGCACCGCGGCCGAGGCCGAACGCTGCCTGCGCGCCGCCGGCGTGGATCCCACCGCCCGCGGCGAAGTGATTGACATCGCGGCCTTTGCCCGGATCGCCGAAGCCCGCAACGCCGCCGACGCCTGATCCCTTGGAGCCACGACCGCCATGCCATAGCGTGGAGCCATGAACGCAGTGAGAGCGCGCTTTGCCGCGAGGACTGTCCGGGTCAAGGCGCCGGGCAAGATCAACGTCTCACTGGATGTCGGACCCCTGCGCCCGGACGGCTACCACTCCGTCGCCAGCGTCTACCTCGCCGTCTCGCTCTACGAAGAAGTCGCCGCCACCAGCAACGACACCGGGGCCATCACCGTGAGCATCAGCCCGGCGAGCACCCTGGACCTGGACGGCACGGACATACCCCTGGATGAACGCAACCTGGCGTACAAGGCCGCCGCCATCATGGCCGACGTCTCCGAGCATCCCACCGGCGTCCACCTGGAAATCACCAAACGGGTGCCCGTGGCCGGCGGCATGGGCGGAGGATCGGCCGACGCCGCCGCGACCCTGCTCGCCTGTGATGCGCTCTGGAACAGCGGACTCTCCCGCGACGAACTGGCCCACCTGGCGGCCGAACTCGGCGCCGACGTGCCGTTTTCGCTCCT
>JBFGBS010000034.1:0-10245 GCA_041567475.1 Arthrobacter sp. | reverse complement strand
GCCCGCCCCGACGTCGGCGCTGGTCAGCGGCGGATTCCTCTCCGGATGCCGCTGCGTGCCGAGCCGGGAGAGGCCGCCGGAGCCCCGGCAGGCCCCGGCCGTGGCCCGAAAAACCGGCAGTCCGTCCTTGCCCGCAAAGGTAACAATCCAGTAACGTTGGCGGCTGGCCGTGACGGTCTGTCCCTGAACCCGGGCCCCCAGGCACCGGTTTCCGGGCCTGCCCGCACCGTCCCGGCCTCCTCGCTCCAGTCTCTTCGACCGGAGCCGGATGAAGCTTTCCGCACCTGTCTCCGCCCCCACGGCGGTCGATCGGGTGCGCCAGTCCTATGCCCGGAGGGGTTCCTTGTTCAAGAAAATCGCAATCGTAGTGACCATGGGCGCGCTGTCCCTGACAGGCTGCAGCGCCGCCCCCGGCATGCAGGCGGCCGCAACACCGTCATCCCCGTCCGGACAGGCTCCCGTGAGCGGCCCCGCAGTGGCGGATCCGTCAGACGCCGGAGCCGCCATTGACGCACCCGCAAGTGAAGAGGCCCCCGTGGGTGAAGAGACCGAACTTCCGGCCCGGGAGACCTCCGACGTCGCCGTCGAGGAATCCTACGAGATCGCGGACGGAACCGGCTACGGCACAGCAGTACCGGCCGACGGCGCGGAACCGGTCGCCGCCGCCAAGGTCGACCCTGATGTTCCGGCCGCCGGCACGGCGCCGGCAGCCGCTGCCGCGCCGGCGCCCGCCCCGGTCGCCCCGGTCGCCCCGCAGGCCGCCGTTGCGGCCACCGGCAGCGGCACCGAGGCCGCCGCCAAGTTCGGCTGGGGACCGGTGGTCGCCGGTGACGAGTTCTCCAACACCGGCGCGCCGGACTCCACCAAGTGGAGCGTCTATAAGGGTTCCGGCCACGCCGGGAAGGGTGTCCGGTCCGCCGCCGCCTGGTCCGTTGCCAACGGCGTGGCGACAGTCAGCGGCGACGCAGCCGGCACCACCGGCGGCATGTCCGCGAAGTTCGCCCAGCAGAAGTACGGCCGCTGGGAAGTGCGGATGAAGACCAGCGATCGGGACCCGAAGTACCACCCGGTCGCGATCCTCTGGCCGAACCGCGGCTCCGGTGCCACCAACTGCCCCGAGATCGATTTTGCCGAGGGCAGCACCGACACCACCACGATGAAGTTCTTCCTGCACTACAAGTGCGGCGGATCGGATTTCCAGACGTACTCCAAGACGAAGGTCGACAGCACCCAGTGGCACAACTACGCCGTGGAGTGGACGCCCGCCGGCATCACCGGATTCATCGACGGTGTGAAGACGTTCAGCGATACCAACCCGGCGCACCAGCCCACGGTCGGCATGCACCAGACGCTGCAGTTGGACTGGTTCCCCGACGGTTCGGCCACCAAGCCGTCCCAGATGCACGTCGACTGGGTCCGCGTCTACAAGTAACCACCGGCGGGGCAATGCTCCGGCGCGGCTAGTCTCCGCCCCCGGCGAGCGCTTGCGCTGCCGGGGGCGTCGGCCGGCCCAGGCGTCCGTCGAGGGCGACCCGCAGCCGGGCCGCCGCCCTCTGGACCCGGCGTTCTGCCTCGTCCTGCCCGCCGCGGGGCCCGAAGGCCTGCCGGGGCGCCTCGGCGTCGGCGGCTCCCCCGGGTTCCGGCATCACGGATTTCCACGCGATGTCGAGCAGTTCGAGTTCGTCGGGAGCAGCCAGCGGGCTGCGCGCCAGGACGGCCAGCGTCGCCAGCCCGAGCGTCTTCGTCGTCGGATCCGGCCTCAGGGCCTGATCCAGGGCCCATTGGGTCCGCTTCCACCATTCCGCGCGGTTATCGGCGACGGCCTTCTGCTGCACGGTCCGCCACGCCATCAGGGCACCGATAAACGCCGCCACGAGCACCGCCAACGGGCCAAGGGCGCCTGCCACCTGCCACCATTCGGCGGGGGCGGACCCCAGCGCCTGAAAGCTGCTCACCGGCCCCTCGGCCGGGCAACCAGGACAGGGCACGGAGCGTGGCTGATCACCTGATGGGAGACCGAGCCGAGATGCAACCCGGGGAAGCCCCCGTGCCCGCGGGAGCCGACGACGACCAGATCGGCCTCGCGGGCGGCGTCAAGGATGGCCGACGCAGGCGAGTCGCTGTGGACGACCACTCCGGTGGCGTCCGCACCGTCACGCCTGGCGATCATCAGGGCCTCGGCCTGCACCGTTTCGGCGACGCGCTCGGGGGAATCGGCGGCGAGGACCTGTCCTGCCGCGGTGCCCAGCATCGTCGGGTACCAGGCCAGTGCGGGACGGCTCCAGACCGTAACGAGGTGCAGCCGGCCCCCGCGCAGCCGCGCTTCCTCCATGGCCAGGTTCAAGGCCGCCTGGGAATGTTCGGAACCGTCGAATCCTACGACGATCCCGAATGAACTATTGCCGGTCATGTCCGTTTCCTTTTCAGTAGCGTGCAAACGAAAGGGTGGGCCCTGCGCCGGGGCGCTCACAGTGCCGCCCCGGACTTGCCGATCAGGTTGGATCCGATCAGGCTGCCCACCCCCGGAACCCGCATCAGCCGGATGGCAGTCCGGCGCATGATGCTGGCACGTCGGGTTGCCGGGACGAACCAGCCCGCGGCGCCGGCACCGGCCCGTTGGTGGTCCTCGACCTCGGGCCGCCATGCCGCTTCGAAGGCGGCCAGGGCCGGCCCGATCTCAGGCTCCTGCCGGAGGTGCTCGGCCATAAGATAGGCCCCGGCCATCCCGAGGGATGCACCCTGGCCGGCGAGCAAGGATACGGCCGCCGCGGCGTCACCGAGCAGGACCACCCGCCCGTTGTGCCAGCGGGGCATCCTGATCTGCGCGACCTGGTCGTAGTAGAAGTCTTCCGGGCATTCGGCGAGGGCCGCGGGACAGATCCACCCAAGGTTGCCGTATCTGGAGCGCAGCAGCGTCCGCGCATCCGGAGGCAGGGCCGGATCGTCGGTCCGGTGGACGGCCAGGACCGCCGTCCGGCCGTCGCGCAGCCGGTAGAAGAACATTGACTCGTTCCGGGTGTCGGTGGCGGCCACCCGGTTCCCGACCAGGGCGCCGAGGCGCCCGTCCTCGATGTAGTAGGCGGCCACATGGAAGCCCAAAAAATAGAAGAAGTCGCTCTCCGGGCCGAAGATCAGCGACCGGACGGCCGAGTGAATACCGTCGGCACCGACCAGCAGGTCGCCCTCCAGCACGCTCCCGTCCTCGAGCGTCACCGTCACACCGTCGTCGTCCTGCACGACGGCGGTCACGGTGTGGCCGTAGCGGACCGCCACGTCCGGCGGCAAAGCTTCACGGATGGCACGCTCCAAATCCGGGCGCAGGATGCTGGTGAAATCGCCGCTGACCACCTCGGAGAATCGTGAGAACGGCAGGCTGGCGCGGCTCCGCCCTTGCGGGTCAACATAGTCCACCCGCGGGATCCGGTGGCCCAGTTCGCGAATCCGCGGAATGATGCCCAGCTTTTCTGCAGCCTCCCAGCCCCGGCCGAAGAAATCGATCATGTAGCCCTGCGGCCGCGGACCCGCGGCTTGATCCACGATCACCACCTGCCAGCCGTTAAGCGCCAGGAACACCCCGGCGGAGAGTCCGCTGATTCCGGCGCCGCAAACGATCACCTTCACTGCAGCTCCTCCTCCCCGGGCCCGGCGCGGACACCATCCTGGTTGCAATGTACGCCTGGCGGCTGCCCGCCTCCAGCCGTTCCGGAGCTTGCGGCGCCACGACCCGGCATCGGGGCGGTGCTTTTCGACCGGTTCGTCCCTAAAATTAAGTGTCGGTCCCGCGGCAGCAGAGCCGCGGACCGAGACCTAAGGAGGACCACGATGGGGTGGGGTGACAGGATCCATGCCGTTGCCGGCAGACTTCACGTCAGGGGCAGGGATGCCGCCGGTCGGGCTACCGGCACTGATCGAAACAAAACCGAGGGCAAGGCGCGCCACTTCCGGGCCGACCTGAGGCAGGCCGGCGGGAAGATCAAGGACGCATTCCGGAAGCACTGATGCCGGAGCGGATCAGGACGGTTTCCAGACACGGGGCCGTCCTCCCCGGGCCGGACGAAGCCGCTTCCCGGGAGATGCCGCCGGCCGCGGTGCGGTGCGGCTCCGCTAGCTCCAGCTAGGCGCATGGGATTTGCCGCTGACGCGTCGAGCGCGGCCGTGGGTATCGCGCTTTCGCGTCGTTGACCCATGGCCGTAGGTGGGAAGACCGCCGTAGCCTTCCCGCCGAATGCTGGTGAGGCCGTTGCCAGGCTGCGCCGTGCCGCGGTCCGTGAAGACCGGCCCCGTTGCAGCCCCGGGGAAGGCATGCCCGCTGACCGCCGGTGCAGCTTTGACCAGCCAGCGCCCCGATGCCGGCCCGTAAATGCCCGATGCGGTCTGCATGAGGGCCCTGAACTGCTCCGGCGCGGCCCGGGACAGCCACTCCAGCGCGGCCCCGGCTCCGGTCATGAGCGAGTCCGGCTGGGCGCCGTGGCGTTCATTGGTCAGCCAAGTCCATAGCCGGTCTGCTGCCCGTTCCCGCCGCGGCCGCTCGTAATCACGGTTCTGGAGAACCTGCTCGAACGCCCAGACGAGCACCGTGGGGCGCTGGCGGTGGATGGCGTGGCGGTAGCCTGCGCGGATGTAGCGCAGGGCCCGGACTGCCGGCGCTGCTCCGCCCACCGAACCCAGGCGGCGGGCGGCCGATAGTCCCTCCGGGGTGCGCGGACCCTTGTAGACGAGGAGGTCCAGGGCGACCAGGCTGGCCAGGGGGTATTCCGCCGCCGGAAAGAGCTCCAGCGCCTTTTCGATGCTGCAGAGCCGGCCGGTGGGCGCAGCGCGGAGAAGGGCCGCCCAGCGTCCGCAGGCGGGAACAGCACCGGCAAGTTCAGTGAGCTCATCGCTAAACGGCAGTGTGTGGTCTTCGACCATGAGCGCGAAATAGGCGCCCACGCAGCGATCTATCGAGGGGCCGATTTCCGCGGGGAGATGCTTTCCCAGCTGGAGGATGATCGACCAGGCCTCGGTCTGCTCGCGCAGCGGCAGTGCACTGATCAGCTTTTCCAGGACCGGCGCGTGCTCCGGGCGCAGCTTGCCCGTGCCATGCCTCAGGTGATTGATCACGAAGCAGGCCGTCTGCTGCCTGGCAGGCTGCGGCAGCGACGAGCAGGCCGCCAGGAGAGCTTCGGGATTATTGTTGAAGAGAGACCCGACCGCGTCAGGATCGTCCAGGGAGGGGGTCCGCTGTGCCGTATCGCTCGTGGCCGTTTCTTTCGAGGCCGCTTCTTTCGTGTCCGGTAATGCAGCCACTGTTGCTCCTTGGGAGTCCTTCTCGATGTCACGGCCCGGTTCACCTGTTGCGGCCGGAAACTGCTGCTCGGCGCGCGGCGTACCTTGTGCAGAGGCCGGCATCCGCCGATCGCCGGTGTGCTCATGAGGCCATGCCTCGGGTCCCCCGCGGACCAGCAAGCTGGCCGCGGCCGCTTGCACTTCGGGGTCGCTGTCCTCGCGGGGCGGCGGCCATGCGTCGCCCACGATCGAGAACCACTTTTCGCAGTCGCCGTATTCAAAAGTGGAGAACGTGCGCCCCTCCAGCATCCCTGGCATACTCCCGGCAACGCGCCGTAGCGTCTCCACGGCCTCCTCCGGCGTGCCTTGGAATCTCACCCGGTCGCGACCCTGCAATAGCTGCTCCACCAACCGCATGCCTGCCGGACCAATGCTCCCGGGGCGGTTCGTGCTGCGGCCCGGCATGCTGTCGAAATTGAAGGGCGGCAGCTGCGGGCCGGCGTCGGTGAGCACGCCCCGCCACCAGAGTCCCCGGCTGAAGGACTCGAGAATGGCCAGCACCTGCAGTTCTTCAACCGGACCGGCGACGATGTGAGCGGCAAACGTTTCCGGCTGCCCGGGGCGCGGCACGGGCAGCCGGGACCGGCGAAAGGCGATCCGGGTGCCTGCCGGATCAATCCAGCCAAACGATTCCGGGCGCTCCGCCATCGTGGCGGGCTTGTCGCAGTGGCACAGTTTCAGGGCCAGATCCAGGGTGCCGGCTGGCAGGTGGTCGAATCCCGCCGATTTGGCCACTGTCTGGTACATCCCATGACCGTGGCGCCCGGACTGCGCCCACGTGCAATAGAGCTGCTCAAGTGTCATTGACCCGGCTCCATCCGTCCTGTGACACCCGCCACGGCATGCGCTGCCGCGGTCGTAGCCCGGTGCTGGTACTCAACACGGAGACGGCAGGGGAAACGTGCGTGAGTGGCTTTATCGCAACAGACCAGACGTCCTTCACTTCGCCCCCCGGCATTTCGCAAATCGGAAATTCTTTAATTCAAAAAGACCATGCCCTGCGTGGCTCCTATGTTCACCATAGATTCAGGTCGGAGGCTGCCGTCAAGCCTTATCGCGGGTGCAGATTTTTGTGCGGAAAGGCAGCAATCCGACTACTTGCTCAGTGGGCGGGCGAGGACGCCCGCCGGAACCGCGTTGCCCGTGCGCACCGGGGGCCGCCCGCTGTCTTCGAAAATGGCGGATTTGCAGGAAAAATCAGTGTTTTGACGGCCGGTAGCGACCGCCAGGGGGCGCCCGGACCGTACCCGGGCACCGTGGACGGCGCGACATCAGGCCACTCGGGCGTCACAAAAGTCAGGTAATTTTTCGGCGATAAACAAGTAGCGCCCCAAGTATTCCCCGAATTCACTGGCGGAGCCTTCTCCGGACTGCAATGAATTTATCGGCCGGCCGCAAGAATATGATTGTCCACTGCCCGCCGGACTAGTTTTAGTAAATGAAGATGTTGATCCAGTCCCGGTTGTGGGCATGGATCAGGACCAGGAATAGCACGAAGTCGAACAGCAGGTGAACGCAGACGATGTAGGACAGGGACTTGGTGCGAGTGAAGATGAACGCCTGCACCAGGGCGAAGGGGAAGATGAACAGCGGCGCCCAGGCCCGGAAGCCGAGTTCCCACAGGAACGAGGTAAAGAGGACGGCCTGCAGCACGTTGGCTTGGGCCATGGGCAGATGCCTGCGCAGGAGGGTGAAGACGGTGCAGATGAAGAACAGTTCGTCCCAGATGCCCAGGACGTTCGTGCCCAGGAAGAGCCGGATGATTCCGTCGGGATCGGACACGGCGGGCCAGTTCCGGTAGACGCCGGTGTTGATCATGTACGCCGGAAGCAGGGCCCAGCCCATCACCACTACGGCGGGCAGGTACCACTTCTCCGTCCTGGTCCAGGGCTGCCCGGTCAGCACGGGGAACCTGATGGCGTGGTCCTTGAAGATGAAACGGGACACCGCGTAGGGAACTCCCACGGCCACGGCCATGGCAGCGCCCATGATCACCATGTGTCCCGTGCTGATGTCGGTGGTGATCGGGACGAGGCTCATGGCGGTGAGGCCGATGGCAATGAGGAAAAGATCCCGGAGCAGCGCCGGACTGACGAACCGTGCCGCCAGCAGCGACACTGCCAGCAGGCCAAACCCGATCACCCGCAATTCAAGGGCAAACAGTACGTAGCCTGAGCCGGATACCAGCATTGCCGGGAGCAGGGCAGCTGAGAGCCGGTTCCAGGCTTGAGGTTGCGCCGCTCCCCCGCCGTGCGCATGGATCTTTCCTACGGGTCGTGCAGTCATCCCTGTCCTCAGACGTACTGGCCGAACCAGGCCAAGGTGTCGTTCCAGGCAGCGGTGGCCTGGGCCTCGTCGTAACGCGTCGAGGTGTCGTTGTGGAAGGCGTGGTCCACGCCGGGATAAACGGTCAGCTTGTGCCGGACGTCGGTGGCGTCCAGGGCATCCCGGAGTTCCGGCATGGGACCGGTGATGCGTTGGTCTAGTTCAGCATAGACGCCAAACACCGCCGGCTTGATGGTGGAGACCTTGTCCAGATCAGGCGACGGGCCGTAGAAGGCCGCGGTCGCCTTCAGGTCGGGCAGTTCCACCGCCGCCTGCCAGGTGATGCCGCCGCCGAAACAATATCCGGTCATGGCAATCCGTTCCGGGTCGACGAAGTCCTGAGACTGCAGGTAGTCGAAGGCTGCCGCGAAGTCGGCCAGGTGGCGCTCCGCCCCGGCCTGGGTCAGCGCGCCGGGGACCGCATCGGGATCCAGGCTTGCGGTGCCGCCTTCCCGGCTCAGCAGGTCCAACGCGAACGCTGCGTAGCCTTCCTTGGCGAAGCGGCGCACCACATCTTGGATATGCGGGGTGAGCCCGCGGTTTTCGTGGCAGACCAACACTGCGGGTCCCGCGCTCCCCGCCTCCGGCCGCGCCAGATAGCCGCTGATCTCGGCGCCGTTGGCCGGGATCCGGAGAGTCGCCGTCGTTAGTCCCGGAGCGCCTTCCGGCACGGAAAGCGGGCTTTTCGCCCCGGGGACTGCGCCGGAGGCGGTGCCTGTTCCGGCGGAGGCGGACGTCGGTTTGGCGGTCGGCATAGGGTCGGTGCTGCGCGGAACCTCGTCGGGCGTGCAGCCGACCAGCAGCATTGCCGCAGATGCGGCCGCCATGCTGCCGGTGATAAACGCGACCCGGCGGGTGAACGTCCGCCCCGTCATGTCACCGGAGCGGTAGTCATCGAAGAATTCCTCGATCAGGTATTTCTCAAATTTGCCAAGGTGCGTCATTAAGGGCCTCCCGGGGTATCTCCCACATCTTCCCCCGCCCCGGAGGACCGGGCAAGGGCAGGCGAGCTCCGGCGCGACTAGACTTGACCTATGTCCCTGCACTTGTTGCGTAGGACTTTGCTTCTCATGGCACTGGTTGCCGGATTCACGGCCCTACCGACTGCAGCGCGCGGCGCCGCCCAGGAAACGGCGCCGTGCGCCAAACTGGCGGCTTCAGAGGTCCGCTTTCCTGCTGGCGCTGCCAACAGGGTTGTCTTTGTGACCGCGACAGACTTTGGCCAGGCCGCTGTCCTCATCACCGGTTGCGTCCGGGACGGCCCGGCGTACGCTCAGGAATGGCAGACCACCGGCTTCATCGGCGCCAACGGGTTCGCCCCCGAGGGAACCCTCGGCGAAGGCGAATTCCGCTCACCCACCGGTTCGTTCTCCGCGACGGAGGCACTCGGGCTGTCCAACCCGGGAACCAGCCTGACCTATCACGTGGTCAATCCGAGGTCACGCTGGGGCGGCCCGGGAAGCCCCTCCTATAACTACTACTTGGAGGGCGGATCCCCCCGGGACGAGAACCTTTGGTATTGGGCCAACCAGGGAACCTACGCGCAGGCCACGGTCATCAACTACAACCGGCTGCCGGACTCGCCCGCCGTTCCCGGCGCCGACTACGCCATCTTCTTCGGCGCGGGGAACAGACCCTCGGCCGGTTGTGTGTCCACCAGCCTGGACATCGCCACCCGGGTCGTGACTACGTTCAGCCCCGGCGACAGATTCATCATGGGTGTAGTGGGTGACGTGTTCCTGCCGGCCCGCCCTGCTCCTGCCGCGGATCCGCCCCCCGCAAAAACCGCCGCCCCGTCCGCGGCGGACCCGACCGCCACGGCCTCCTCCCCGGGCCCCACTTCCTCCCCCGGCGCCGATTCCACTCCGGCGGCGGGCCCGGTCCCGTCTGCGACAACCACCGACGCGCCATCCGGCACGGAACCTGAAGCACGGACTTCCGGTCAGGATCAGGCTGGTGCCGACTTTGTCCTGGCCGGAATTCTGCTTGTGCTCGCTGGACTGGCCGCTGTGGCCGTCGTGGTGGCGCTCGGCCGCGCGGCCGCAGGCGGCGAATGACGCCGTCCGCAGCGGGCGCCTAAGCAAGCTTCACCCAGCTGGCTTGCGCCGGGCCGCCGCCGACCTTGCAGAACCACAGGCTCGTGACGTCGGTGGCCTGCAAAATCGTCGGCTACGTCTTGTTCACGCCTTCTTGACGCGGCAGTTTTCCCGGCGTAGACCGGGCCGTATCCGGTGATTCACGCCGTCGCGCGCTTCGCTGGACTCATCAAATAACTTCGCAGGCTAGGAGACTGAAATGTCAGGCATGATTCACAGGAGCCTCGACAACCCGGAAGAAACCCGCCCCTTCGAGGACGGCAAGGGGCGGCTGGACCTCGTCGATGTCGCCAATGGAGGCGTCGGCAGGGCCGTTTTCGAACCCGGCTGGCAATGGTCGAAGCACGTTAAACCGATTGCCCAGACCGAGAGCTGCCGGGCCGCGCACGCCGGCTATGTCCTCTCCGGCCGGATGAAGATCGTCATGGACGACGGCGAGGAGATGGAAATCTCCCCCGGGGAGTACATGTCGGTTCCGCCCGGCCACGACGCCTGGGTT
>JBFGBS010000033.1:0-10312 GCA_041567475.1 Arthrobacter sp. | reverse complement strand
GATCGGGTTTGCCCCGACCCTGGACGAGGCCCTGAACCAGCTGTTCGGGGGAGACTCCGGTGCGGCAGCGGGCGATTCAGCCAACAAGGGACAAACGCCGACGGCACCCGATGGCACTCCGGCTACCCCGGGAACCCCGGGAACCCCGGGTGTCACGGACGCTAAGGCAGAGCTGAAGGCGGCTCTCGAGGAGGCCAACGCCGCGATCAAGGCGGGCCAGGACGCCCTTGCCAAGGGTGACTTCGCCGCCTATGGCGTTGAGCAGCGGAAGCTGGCGGCAGCGCTGCAGAAGGCGCTCGACGCCGAGGCCAGGGTCCTTGTGCCGGCACCGGCCACCCCGGAAGCCACCCCGTCGCCGGAAGCCACCAACTGACGGTGTATGGCTGACGGTATGTAGCTGACGGCTGCATCGGCCGGCAACCGAAGGCCGGGTCGGCGCCCTTTAGGGGCGCGGACCCGGCCTTCCGCGTTCCGGGCCGAGGCGGCGAGATGCACATCACGCCCGGCGGATTTTGCCGCAGCCTACCGGGCAGGTAGAGTTGATCTTGCGACGCGGGGTGGAGCAGTTCGGTAGCTCGCTGGGCTCATAACCCAGAGGTCACAGGTTCAAATCCTGTCCCCGCAACTGAAGGAAAGTCCCGGAATGCTGGAAACAGCGTTCCGGGCCTTTTTGTTTAAGCCCTGCCCGACCAGCTCCGGCCGGGCTGGTCAGGGCCGCCGGAAAACTAGGGTAGGCTTGATCTTGCGACGCGGGGTGGAGCAGTTCGGTAGCTCGCTGGGCTCATAACCCAGAGGTCACAGGTTCAAATCCTGTCCCCGCAACTGAAGATAGAAAAGTAAGGCCCGGATCACTTGATCCGGGCCTTATCTTTTTGCCCCGGCCCGCCGGCGTCGGGGCAGCCTCAGGCCCGGTCCCGGGCCCTGGACACACCAGGCCAGGGGGCGGGGTCAGCTGTCCTTGAGCCGCTGGTAGGCCTCGAGCGCCCGGGCCCGGGATTCCGGCAGCCCCACGATCGGTTCCGGGTAGTCCGCCAGGGGTGCGCCGGCGGCGGTGGCCTTCCACGGCTCGTGGATTGCCTTGCCTTCCAACCCGGCGAGCTCCGGCAGGTACTGGCGGAGGTACCGGCCGTCGGCGTCGAACTTCCTGCTCTGGGTGACCGGGTTGAAGATGCGGAAGAACGGCGACGCATCCGCGCCGGAACCCGCGACCCACTGCCAGTTGGCCGGGTTGCTGGCAGCGTCCGCGTCCACAAGGGTGTCCCAGAACCAGGCTTCGCCGAGCCGCCAGTCGGTCATCAGGTTTTTCACGAGGAAGGACGCCGCCGCCATCCGCACCCGGTTGTGCATCCAGCCCGTCTGCCAGAGCTGGCGCATTCCGGCGTCGACCAGCGGGTAGCCGGTCCGTCCCTGCTGCCAGGCGTGCAGTTCGGCGTCCGAGGGGGCTTCCCAGGGGAACCGGTCAAAGTCGGGCCGGTAGTTCTGCGTGGCGAGCGAGGGGTTCTCGTATAGCAGCTGCCAGCAGAATTCCCGCCAGCCGAGCTGGGAGCGGAAGACGCCGACGTCGGCCGGCTCACGGTGCGGAAAATGGTCCCGGATCGTGTGCCAGATGCGGAACGGGCTGATCTCGCCGAACCGCAGGTGTGGAGAGAGCCTGCTGGTGCCTTCGACGCCGGGGACGTCCCGGCCGGTGGCGTAGTCCGCGGCCGGGCCGTCGAGGAAGTCCTCGAGCAGGCTGTGCGCGCCGGCTTCCCCCGGAGTCCAGGTCCGGGCCAGTCCCGCGCTCCAGTCCGGGCGGCGGGGGAGGAGCCCCCAGCTTTCGAGCGTGTCGCCGGCCGGCGGCGCGCCGGCGGCCGACTGGGCCGGGGCCGGCAGCGTCCCGGGGGCATCGAGCGGACGGCGCGGTTCCGTCCGGGCCAGGCAGGCCCGCCAAAACGGCGTGAACACCTTGTAGGGACCGCCGGCTCCGGTGCGGACCGTCCAGGGCTCAAACATGAGGTTGGCCTGGAAGCTTTCGGCGCTGAGGCCTTGCCCGTTGGCCCAGTCCTCCACGCTGGCATCGATGGTGCGTTCGGGTCCGCCGTACCGGCGGTTCCACACCAGCGCGGAGGCGGACGTCTCCCGGGCCACTTCCCGGATGACTTCGGCGGCGCGGCCGCGCCGCAGCAGCAGCCGCGAACCGGCGGCCTCCAGCGCGGCGTCGAGCCGCACGAGGGAGTGATGGAGCCACCACTTCACGGCACCGCCGAGGGGACGGACACCTTCGGAGTGCTCGTCGAGGATGTAGAGGACCGTGAGGGGATTTCCAAGCTCCGCCGCTTTGGCCAGCGCCGGGTTGTCATCGAGGCGGAGGTCGTCGCGGAGCCAAAGAAGAGTCGATGCCATGGCTCAACGCTACAGGCCGGAAACGGCGGAGGCCGTGCCGCGGGGGCCTTTGCTTTTGGTTGGCAAGGTTCCCCGCGGCACGGCCTCCGGATCCGGCGGCAGGCGCCGGTGGCGGTTCAGAGCCGGTCGAAGTCGGATTCCTCGACGACGGCGCCGGCCGGCGTGTCCTTGCCGTTGCCGGTACCGATGGCAGCGGCGGATCCGCCAGACTTCAGCGCCGCGAGCCGGGCCTCGATTTCGGTTTGCTCTCCGAGGTCCTCGAGCGAGTTGAACTGGGCGTCAAGACTGGACTCGGCAAGTTCCTGCTGGCCACGGACCTTGGCTTCTTCGCGGCGGATTTTTTCTTCGAAGCGGCCGACTTCGCTGGTGGGGTCCATGATGTTGATGCTCTTGAGGGCGTCGTGGACCTGGGTCTGCGCGGCGGCCGTCTTGGAACGGGCCACGAGCTCGTTGCGCTTGCTGGTGAGCTCGTTGAGCTTGCCCTTCATCTGGTCCAGGCCATGCTTGAGGCGGTCCACGACCTCGACCTGGGAAGCGATGCCCGGCGCCGATGCCTTCGCCTCGTTCTCGGAGCTCATCTGGCGCTGCAGGGCCACCTTGGCGAGATTGTCGAACTTCTCAGCATCGGTGATGTCTCCCTTGGACCGGTACTCGTCGGCCTTGCGCGAGGCCGCGAGGGCCTTCTTGCCCCAGTCCTGGGCGTTCTTCAGGTCCTCGTTGTAGTCATCCTGGAGCATACGCAGATTGCCGATGGTCTGCGCCACGGCGGACTCGGCCTCGGCAATGTTGTTCGTATAGTCGCGGACCATTTGGTCCAGCATCTTCTGTGGATCCTCAGCCTGGTCCAGCAGGGAGTTGATGTTGGCTTTCGCCAGTTGCGCCATGCGGCCAAAGATGGACTGCTTAACCATGGTGTCGCCTTTCGTCCTGCTCAGATATTCGCACTGAATTCAGTGAACCGATGATGTACCCCTTCCGTCCGCCCGCAGAATGTTCCAACGGGCAGCAAATCTTTCCGGCCGCCGGCTAGAAGTCGCCGCCGCCGCCGAAGTCCCCGCCCCAGCCGCCGCCGGAATCCCCGCCGCCCCAGCCGCCTCCGCCCCAGCCGCCGCCAGAGTCGCCGCCACCCCAGCCGCCGCCTCCGTGCCCGCCGTGCCCGCCGTGCAGGATGGAGTTGATCAGGATACCGCCGAGGATGGCGCCGCCAAGGCCGCCGCCCCCGCCGCCGAACATACCGCCCCGGCCGTAGCCCTGGTTGGCGTAGCCGCCGAAATGGTCGACGTCGGCCTGGGCCTGGTGCGCGGCCTGGGCCGCCAGTGCGTGGGCCTGCTGGGCGTACTGCAGTGCGGTGACGGGATCGGTGCGGGAAATGGACAGCGCGTAGTCCAGATTCCGCTGTGCTTCGGCGAGCCGCGTGCGTGCCTCGGTACCCACGCCGCCGCGGCGTGCGGTGATGTAGTCGGAGGTCGCGCTGATCTGGGCCTGGGCAGACGTGATGCTCTGCTGCAGCGCGGCCTGGGCCCGGCGGGCCTGCTCCTGCTGGTCGCGGATCCCGGCGAGGGCCGAATCGAGGGACTGGTGCGCCGTTTCGACCCGCTCCAGGGTGGCAACCGGGTCGATCTTGCCGGATTGGATTTCAGTCTTGACCTGCGTCAGGGCCGCTTCCACGGCGGCGACCGGGCCAGCCAGTTGTGGGTGCGCACCGGACTGGAACATGGCCCGCGCCTGGGCCAGGTCCTGGGCGGTGTCGGCGACGGCTGTCTCGAGTCCGTTCCGTGCGGCCTCCAGCGTTCCGGCGACCTTCATGATGGCGCCGATCAGCACAGTCGTCTGGTGCAGGCTCTCCTCCGCGGCCCGGACGGCGACGGCGGCGAGGCTGCTTTCGCCGGCATCGAGCTTCTCCCGGGCAGTCGCGGACGCATTCTGTACAAACGCGAGCCGCTCCTTGGCCTGGCCGATGTTGTCCGAGACCTGGGTCAGGGCACTCTCGGCATACTTGGCGCGCAACTCGTCGAGGGACTGTTCTGCGCTGGAAATCTTGGCTTCGGCTTCCTCTGCCCCCGCGCTGACGGCCGCGAGCGCCTGCGGGGCGTTTTTCTCCAGCTCGCGCAGCGCGTCGAAGTCCGCCTTTTGCTCCTGGAGGGAGCCCAGGGCCGCCTCGGACCGGCGGATGATTTCGCCGAGCCAGGTCCGCTGCTGTTCTTCCGTGTCCGGGATGTGGTCGTCCAGCTGCTGCTGCAGCTTGAAGGACTCGGACATGTGGGCCTTGGCCTCCTGCAGGGCCTTGGTGAAGTTGCCGACGGCGGAGTCGCCGTACTGTGCCTGCGCGAAGCCGAGTTCCTGCTCACTGGACTTGATGGCGTCGTCTGCCTCGATCAACAGTGAGCCGGCCTTGCGACGGAGCTCTTCGACACTGAGCCCGGCCAGCGGGTCGAGGTCGGCGCGCTGGGCGTCGGCCGCCGCGACGGCCGTGCGCAGGGCTCTCTTGCGGCGGTTGCGGAAGTAGAGGTATGCCCCGGCGCCGGCTGCCACCGCGCCCACGCCGACCAGGACGGCGCTGCCCGCGCCGGCATCCGAGGCAACAGTGCCGCTGCCGCCGCCGGCGGCGTCACCGATCGCAGCCGCTGTGTCGATGGCAGCCTGGGCGTAGTCTCCATTGCGCAGTTGCGGGTCGACGGCATTCTTGACGATATTCTCCCGCTGGGAGTCGGTGATCTTGCTGTTGGAGGGTTTGCTCAGCTGGTACTGGCGGGTGTCCGTGGCGACGCTGAGCAGCAGCGCGTTCGAGCCGAGACTGGCCTTCTCGGCCACGGCGGTCGCCCAGGCCACGCGGTCAGTCGGGTTCTCGAACTTGTCCACGAACACCACGTGCAGGGTCATCGCGTGTTCCGTGCCGAGATTCCTGATGGCTTCCTCGACCTCAGCCGTCCTGTCGCCGAGGACCCCTGCCGAGTCCACGATCTTGGTGACCGGATCCAGGGTGACAGGATCTTCGGCCAGCGCCGGAGCAGCGGGCAGTACCAGCAGTCCCGCGACGCCCAGAACCGCGAGGAGACGTTTGAACGTAGACCGCATGTGCAACCCTTCAGCACTTCCGCAGCCGGTTCGGCCGAACCGGCCATCACAGACGCAACAGCGCCCAAAGCAGGTGAGAAGCCGCAGGTCGCTGTGGCACTTCCTTTTGATTCTATGGTGCACACGAATGAGCGTCCACCGGCGGGAATATGCCACCAGCGAAACACGCTGAAGCAATCAAACGCGCTGGTCCCGCCGCCTTCCGGGCCGTTCAGGAACCTCCCAGCTAATGTCCTCTCAAGTATCAGCCGGAGCGGTCATAGTTAATGTCAGACGAGGAAAGGAAGTCCCATGACTGAGAACCCAGTGGAGGGCGCATCGCCGCACGACCGGGAGCAGGCAAAGCCGCAGGACGGCTCCGCCGGGCCGGCCGATGACGCGGTGCAGGCCGGCGAGAATCCGACGCTTCCACTTGAGCGCCCCGACACCGGAGCACCGCGTCCGGTCTACCCCCAGCACCAGCCGTCCTACGGCCGGCACACGACGCCGGAAGTGCGCCAGTACACGACGCCCGAAGCGCAGCAGCCGGAAGCCCCGAAGCTGGAAGCCCGCCAGGACGCCGCCCCGGAAACCCGGCAGTACGGCACCTCGGCCGGCGCCGCCGGGCATCCCGGGCCACAGGCCCACCCGCAGTCCGCCGATGCACCCTGGTACGGCGGCGATGCCCCGGCCGGGCAGCCGATCACCGGACCGGCCGCGGGCGACCAGCCGCCGTCGGGATCCCCCTATGCCGCGTATGCCAACGACCCGGCGTACGCCCCTAAACGCAAGGCCGCCTTTGGCGTCCCGACCCTCGTGGCCAGCATCCTCGCTGCCGGTCTGATCGGCGGCGGGGTCGTGGCCGGCGGCAACGCACTGCTCGGCAACGCGCCGACGGCTACCGTCGGCGCCAACAGCAGCCAGTCCAGTCCCGTGATTGTGAACAACAGGGACGACGTCAACGCGATCACTGCCGCCGCCGTCAAGGCAACGCCAAGCGTGGTAACGATCAAGGCATCCAGCGGCAGCGATGGCGGCACCGGATCCGGAATCATCCTCGACGCCGAGGGCCATGTCCTCACCAATACGCACGTCGTGACCCTGGATGGCACGGTCGCCAATCCGGCCATCGAGGTCCGCACGAGCGACGGAAAGGTCTATAGCGCCAAGATTGTCGGCACGGATCCGCTCTCGGACCTCGCCGTCGTCAAGATGGAGAACGCCTCCGGGCTGGTCCCGGCGACCCTTGGCGATTCCGCCAAAATGAACGTCGGAGACACCGCTGTCGCCATCGGTTCCCCGCTCGGGCTCACCGGCACGGTGACGGACGGCATCGTTTCAACGTTGAACCGGACCATCAGCGTCGCATCCTCGGCAGCCCCCAAGGACCCGGCCGATAACTCCCAGGGCGGTGACCAGGGCTTCCAGTTCGCCCCGCCCGGGGGCGGGCAGAGCCAGAACACCGCCAACCAGGGCTCCATCTCCATCAATGTCATCCAGACCGACGCGGCGATCAACCCGGGCAATTCCGGCGGCGCACTGGTCAACATCAAGGGTGAAGTCATCGGCGTGAACGTCGCGATTGCCTCCGCCGGCGGCGATGCCACCAGCACCGGCAACATCGGGGTGGGGTTCAGCATTCCGATCAACAATGCCAAGCGCATTGCCCAGGAAATCATCAGCAACGGCAAGGCAACGCACGGTCAGTTCGGTGTGAGCGTCAGGGCGAAATCGGCTGGCACCTCCGGCTCCGGGTTCTCGGTCGGCGCGGAGGTGGCCACCGTGGAATCCGGTTCCGCCGCCGACAAGGCCGGCGTCAAGGTCGGCGATGTGGTGACGAAGTTCGAGGACCTCGTCATCAACGATCCCAACCAGCTGACCGCCGCAGTCCGCGAACAGCCCGCGGGAGCGCAGGTCACAGTGACAGTGCTGCGCGGCGGCCAGCTGAAGGAACTCGACGTGACCCTCGGCGCGGCAGCCGAGCAGTAGGCCGCAGCGGCCCGCCTGCGCCCCCGGATGCCCGCCAGCGCCCCCGGATGCCCGCCGGCGGGCATCCGGGGGGGCACGCCCGGGCGGGCCTCCGGCCGGCAGGGCGCCGGCCGGAGAGCACCGTCGTCCACCGTCTGACACGGGCGTTAACCGAGGCGGCGCCGGAGCGCGGGTTTGTGGTTAGCTAGGATCAGCCCGGCACTCCGGGCGTCCATGGCCACGACCCCAGGCTGGCCGTTCCCCGCATGGAAGGCTGCTGTCATCACAGTGGAAGAGACATTGAAGATCATCGTGCTGGTCAAGCACGTCCCGGATGCACAGTTCGACCGCCACCTCACCGGTGCCGGCAACACCACGGAGCGCTCCGAAAGCATCCTCTCAGAGCTGGACGAATATGCGCTGGAGGCCGCGCTCCAGCTGATCGAAGCCCGCGGCGGCGAAGCAGCCGGCAATAAGGTGATCGCCCTGAGCATGGGACCTGCCGGGGCCGTCAACGCGGTGAAGAAGTCGCTGCAGATCGGCGCCACGGAAGGGGTCCACCTCACCGACGAGGCGCTGGCCGGTTCGGACGCGGCGGCGACCTCGCTCGCGCTTGCCGCCGCCATCCGGCACCTGACCGCGGACGCCCCGGCGGACCTGATCCTGACCGGCATGGCCTCCACCGACGGGGAAACCTCCCTCGTCCCGGCTCAGCTCGCCGAACGCCTGGGCTTCCCGCAGGTGACGTTCGCGGCCTCGCTGGAGCTCAACGGCGGCACGCTCACCGCCCGCCGCGACGGGGATTCGCACACCGACACCGTCGAGGCCGCGTTGCCGGCCGTGGTGTCCGTCACCGACCAGATCAACGATCCCCGCTACCCGAACTTCAAGGGAATCATGGCGGCCAAGAAGAAGACGATCACGACGCTGAGCCTCGCCGACATCGGGGTGGACCCTGCACATGTGGGCCGCGCCGGATCGTGGACCGTCGTGGACACGGCCGAAGCACGCCCGCCGCGCACCGCGGGCACCATCATCACAGACGAGGGCGACGCCGGCATCCAGCTCGTTGACTTCCTCGCCGCCCAGAAGCTGCTCTAAGGGGACTCCGCGAATATGGCAAAAGTACTGGTATTTCTCGACAACCCCGGCTCGGTACTGAAGAAGTCCAGCCTGGAGCTGCTGACCATGGCGCGCTCGCTCGGCGAGGCCACCGTGGCCGTCAACGGTGAGCTGCCCGCCGACGCCGCGGCAGCGCTGGCGAGCTACGGCGCCCAGGCCCTGTACCGGCCCTCGGCCGGCAACCTGGATGACTACCTCGTGGGGCCCAAGGCGGCTTTCCTCGCCGCGGCCGTGGCCGCCTCGGAAGCCTCCGTGGTCCTGGCGGAAAACTCGTCCGAGGGCAAGGAAATCGCCGCCCGGCTGGGCATCCGGCTCGGCGCCGGGGTCATCACCGACGTCGTGGCCGTGGACCCGGACGGTACGGCGCACAAGTCGGTGCTGGCCGGTTCGTACACCACCACGGCGCGGGCGACCACGCCGGTGGCCGTCCTGACGGTCAAGCCCAACAGCGTGACCCCGGAGCCGGCCGTGACCGCCACCGCGCCCGAAACAGTCACGGTGGACATCCCGGCCGACGCCACCGCGGCGTCGGCCAGGGTCACGGCCCGCAACGAAAAGGCGGCCAGCGGCCGCCCGGACCTGGCCGATGCGCGGATTGTGGTCGCCGGCGGCCGCGGCGTGGACGGCAACTTCGGTCCCGTCGAGGAACTCGCCGACCTGCTCGGTGCCGCCGTAGGCGCTTCCCGGGCAGCCACCGATGCGGGCTGGATCGGCCACGATGCGCAGATCGGACAGACCGGAAAGACCGTGTCGCCGCAGCTCTACATCTCCGCGGGCATCTCCGGCGCCATCCAGCAGAAAGCCGGTATGCAGACGGCCAAGGTGATCGTGGCGGTCAACAAGGACGCTGAGTCGCCGGTCTTCGAGATCGCCGATTTCGGCATCGTCGGGGACCTTTTCCAGGTCCTGCCGCAGGCCGCCGCGGAAATCAAGAAGCGCAGGGCCTGAGCCGGTGAGCACCGAGGCCAGCCGGCCGCGGAGCCCGTTCGATCCGGACGTATCCCGGATTGAGCGGGTCCTCTGCTTCACGGCGCACCCCGACGACATTGATTTTGGCGCCGCGGGCACCATCGCGGCCTGGACCGCGGCCGGGGTGCACGTCAGCTACTGCATCATGACCGACGGCGATGCCGGCGGATTCGATCCGGGACAGCGCGAGGAGATCGTGCAGCTGCGGACCGCGGAGCAGCAACGGGCCGCCGCCCTCGTGGGCGTCACGGATATCTACTACCTGCACCAGCGCGACGGTTACCTTGAGGCATCGCATGAAGTGATCCGTGAGGTGGTGCGGCTGATCCGGCAGGTACGGCCCGACGTCGTGCTGTCCATGCACCCCGAACGCAACTGGACCCGGATCCAGAAGAGCCACCCGGACCACCTCGCCGTGGGGGAAACCGTGACCCGGGCGGTCTACCCGGCGGTGGAGAACCCCTTCGCCTACCCGGAACTCGCCGCTGCGGGCCTGGATGCCTACAAACTGCCGTGGCTGTGGTTTTTTGCCGGACCGGACGAGCGCGAAAACCACTTCGTGGACGTCACCGACCATGTCGGGAGCAAGCTCGAAGCGATTCACATCCATGCCAGCCAGCACCCGGATGTCGACGCCATGGACCGCACCGTGCGCGGACTCATGTTGAACACAGCCCGCCGGGCCGGGCTGCCGGCCGGGCACAGCGCCGAGGCTTTTCATGTGGTCGCGGTCAACGGTGCCGCGACCATTGCCGGATTCTAGCGCCGGACCGGCGCTAACCCGGCCGCACAGCCAGCGGGCCCCTTTCCCGGCCGG
>JBFGBS010000032.1:0-10313 GCA_041567475.1 Arthrobacter sp. | reverse complement strand
TACCCTCACCCACAGTCCGTGAACAGGGCTTAACCGCGGAATCCTGCCGCGAAACAGAGTTATCCACAGTATCCACAGCAGTTATTAACACTACTAATCCCAAGAAAATGAAAATCCCTCAAACAACAGTTTCGATCCGACCCTCCGCACAGGGCCCCGGTCCTTCGGCCCCGGCCGGCCGAAACACCCCCGGGAACCACAAAGATGTAAGTCGGGGATGAGAGAACCCCCTTCTTGGGGCTAAGCTGTCTGCAGTGCGTCCGTCCGGGCACTTCTTGTAGTTCACCGCTCTGTAGTTCAGCGTGGGGACGGAAGGAACCGGGGCCGGCGAGCACTTTCCTTTTAGGCGGCACCGGGCTGCGACTGCAGCTCCCGGCACCGTTCGAAGTATTTTTTGCGAGACAGCAGCAATGAAAGGCGGCACCCTCCCGTGAAGTTCAGAGTCGACCGGGACGTCCTGGCAGAAGCCGTGACATGGACCGCCCGGTCGTTGTCTCCGCGGCCGCCGGTTCCCGTGCTTTCAGGCCTGCTCCTCAAAGCTGAAGCCGGCACCGTGAGCCTTTCAAGCTTTGACTATGAGACCTCCGCGAGGCTTGAAATCGCTGCTGACATCAGCACCGAAGGAACCATCCTGGTCTCCGGCCGCCTGCTCGCGGACATCTGCCGCAGCCTGCCGTCCGCACCCGTTGATGTTGAAACCGACGGCAACAAAGTCACGCTCACGTGCCGCCGAAGCAGCTTCCACCTGGCCACCATGCCGGAAGCGGAATACCCGCCGCTGCCGGCTTTGCCGCCGATCAGCGGCACCGTACCGGGCGATTCGTTCGCCCAGGCCGTCTCCCAGGTGATCATCGCGGCCAGCAAGGATGACACCCTCCCGATCCTTACCGGGGTCCGGATGGAGATCGAGGACGATCTGATCACCCTGCTCGCCACCGACCGCTACCGGCTGGCCATGCGTGAAGTCCCGTGGAAGCCGGTCACCCCCGGTATTTCCACGAGCGCCCTGGTCAAGGCCAAGACCCTGAACGAGGTTGCCAAGACCCTTGGCGGCAGCGGGGACATCCACCTTGCCCTCGCCGACGACGACAGCCGGCTGATCGGGTTCGAAAGCGGCGGCAGGACTACCACCTCACTCCTGGTTGACGGGGACTACCCGAAGATCCGTTCGCTGTTCCCGGATTCGACTCCCATCCATGCCACGGTGCAGACCCAGGAGCTTGTTGAGGCAGTCCGCCGCGTCTCCCTCGTGGCAGAACGCAACACTCCCGTCCGGCTCGCCTTCACCCAGGGCCAGTTGCACCTGGATGCGGGAACGGGTGAGGATGCCCAGGCCTCCGAAGAGCTCGAAGCCCTGCTGAGCGGCGAGGACATCACGGTGGCCTTCAACCCGCATTACCTGGTCGAAGGCCTAAGCGTGATCGAGTCCAAATACGTCCGGTTCTCCTTCACGAGCGCTCCCAAACCGGCCATGATCACAGCCCAGCAGGACGCCGAAGGCGAAGACCAGGGCGACTACCGCTACCTGGTTATGCCGGTCAGGCTCCCCAACTAGCCGTCCCCCAGCGCAGAAAAGAGCCCCTACCGTGCATATCGGACTGATCGGCCTCGGCAAAATGGGCTTCAACATGCGCGAACGCCTGCGCAATGCCGGGATTGAAGTGACTGGACTGGACCGCAATCCGGACGTCACCGATGTGGCGGATATGGACGAGCTCATGGCAGCGGTCCCGGCTCCGCGGCTCATCTGGGTCATGGTTCCCTCCGGCGACATCACGGACTCCGTGATCACCGAACTCGGAAGCACGCTCGACGCCGGCGACCTCGTCATCGACGGGGGAAATTCACGGTTCACCGAAGACCAGAAGCACGCCGCAGCGCTGGCTGAGCAGGGAATCCGCTTCGTCGACTGCGGAGTTTCCGGCGGCGTCTGGGGTCTGCAGAACGGCTACGGCCTCATGGCAGGCGGAGCCGCCGAAGACATCGAACGGGCCCTGCCCGTTTTCGACGCCCTCCGGCCGGAGGGCGACCGGGCGGACAGCTTCGTGCACGTCGGTGCGGTCGGCGCCGGGCACTACGCAAAAATGGTGCACAACGGCATCGAATACGGTCTGATGCAGGCCTACGCGGAGGGCTACGAACTGCTCGCCGCCAAGGACATCATCTCCGATCTTCCGGGAACGTTCCGGGCCTGGCAGAAGGGCACCGTCGTGCGTTCCTGGCTCCTGGACCTGATGGTCAAGGCCCTGGACGAGGATCCCGGGCTGGCCTCGATCGACGACTACGTCGAGGACTCGGGGGAAGGTCGCTGGACCGTCGAAGAGGCGATCGCGAACGCCGTTCCGGCCCCGGCCATTACGGCCGCACTGTTCGCCCGGTTCTCGTCCCGCGAGGACAATTCCCCGGCCATGAAGATGGTCTCGGCGCTGCGGAACCAGTTCGGCGGTCATGCGACCCGGCCGGCCAAGTAACACCTCTCCGAAGTCCTGAAACCGGCGTGTACCTAGAACAGCTTTCCCTGACCGATTTCCGCAGCTACCGCCAGGTTGACCTGAGCCTGGAACCCGGGGTCACCGTCCTCGTAGGCTCCAACGGCATCGGCAAGACCAATCTGATGGAAGCCATCGGCTACCTCGCCACGCTGAGTTCCCACCGGGTCAGCACCGATGTGCCGCTGCTGCGCTTCGGCACCTCCCGCGCGCTGGTGCGGGCCAAGCTGGTCCGCGGCCAGCAGTCCACCGTGCTCGAACTCGAAATCAACGCCGGGCGGGCCAACCGTGCCCGCATCAACCGCAGCAATCCGGTCCGGGCCCGCGATATCCTCGGCATCTGCCAGACGGTGCTCTTCGCCCCCGAAGACCTGGCTTTGGTCAAGGGGGATCCGTCCAGCCGGCGGCGCTTTTTGGATGAACTCCTGGTCAGTCTCATGCCCCGTCATGCTGGGACCAGAAGCGACTATGACCGTGTCCTCAAGCAACGCAACGCACTGCTGAAATCCGGGCGGAGCGGCAAATTCACCTCCGGACACGAGGCAACGCTGGACGTCTGGGACCAGCACATGGCCCGGGCCGGGGCCGAACTCCTCCACGCCCGGCTCGAAGTGGTCGAACTCCTGCGCCCGCACTTGCGCAATGCCTACATGAAGCTCACCGACGGGTCCAAGGAAGCCGGCGCAATCTACCGTTCCACCCTGCAGGAGACACTGGACGACGACGGCGGTGCGCCGCACGGCATCGTCCCGGCGGCCGGTGGTTCCGAGGATCTCCGCACGCTGTCCGTGGACGAACTCACAGCCCGCTATGTCCAGGCCTTCGCCGCCTCGCGGCGCAGGGAACTGGAACGGGGCGTCTCGCTGGTCGGTCCGCACCGGGACGAGCTCGAGCTGGTCCTGGGCCAGGCGCCGGCGAAGGGTTATGCCTCACACGGGGAAACCTGGTCAATGTGCCTGTCCCTGCGGCTGGCCTCGTACTACGTCATGCTCGATGATGCCCGTACCGGCGGGTCCGCGCCCATCCTGATCCTCGATGACGTTTTTGCCGAGCTCGATGTGCAGCGGCGGCGTAAACTGGCGGCAATAGTATCCGGCGCCGAGCAAGTGTTGGTGACCGCCGCCGTCGAGGATGACATCCCGGCGGAACTGGCCGGGCGGCGGGTGAAAGTCGTCCCGGGAGGAATCGATGGGCAGGACCTTCCCATGAACGGTGATTCCGTTGAACAAGGATAAGGACGGCGGGCTGCAGCCTGGCCGTGATCCGGACGATATTGATGCCGCCCAGTCGGCACTGAACCGGATGCGTGAGGCAGCCGCCGCCCGCGGTGAAATCCGGCGGAAGGCCCCCAAGCCCGGCGGCAGCGCCGCGAAACCGGGGCGCAGCACCGGCGGTACGCGCGGCTTCTCGCAATTCCACACCACGGGCCGCGATCCCCTGGGGCTGGGAAAGGTCGTCGGGCGCCTCGTCGCCGAACGCGGCTGGACGTCCCCGGTGGCCGTCGGCTCGGTCATGGCGGAGTGGCCCACCCTCGTGGGACCGGAAATCTCCGCCCACTGCACCCCTGAGAGCTTCACCGATACAACCCTGCACGTGCGTTGCGATTCCACCGCGTGGGCCACGCAGTTGCGGCTGCTCAGCATCAGCCTGTTGGAGAAATTCCGGACAGAACTCGGCGACGGAGTGGTGACCAGCATCCAGGTCCTCGGGCCGGCGGCGCCGAGCTGGCGGAAGGGCCTCCGGACGGTCAACGGGCGAGGTCCCCGGGACACCTACGGGTAGTCTGCGCCCCGCACCTGCACCCGCCCCGGAACATGCCGCCGCCCAAACTCTTGAAAAAACCACGGACGGCGTGTAGACCGCCCCGGCGGCCCAGGTGCGTATAGGAACCCTAGGATGGGATCCCTGGCGCCTTGCAGGGCAAATCAGCGGCCTCCCAGCGGCACATTCCTGCCCCTTTTGCGGCCCGGAAATGCAGGATTACGGACCGCGACACGCTAGAATCGTGGTAGATAACTGGGCGTCGGTAAAACGTTGACTGGGTCCGTTTCCGGCGCATTTCCGCGCGCGGCAGACGATTTTTCGAGTCAGCGAACAAACCGGCGCCATCAGTGACGTGCCTGTCGGCAAAAGTCCCTTCCCGGAAGGGGCGATCGCCGGCCATCAACGAATATAGAGGAGTCCAGAGCGCCTGTGGCTAACGACAATGCAGAGATCCCGGCAGCGGACGCAGTGGCGGACGAAGCCCTGACGACGGATGCTGCGCAGGAGACCGATGCCCGGCCCGGCTACGGTGCCAGCGACATCACGGTCCTTGAAGGCCTGGAAGCCGTCCGGAAACGTCCGGGCATGTACATCGGCTCGACCGGACCGCGCGGTCTCCACCACCTGGTCTACGAAGTCGTGGACAACTCGGTGGATGAGGCCCTGGCAGGATACTGCACCCACATCGAGATCGTTCTGCAGGCCGACGGCGGTGTCAAGGTTGTCGACAATGGCCGCGGAATCCCGGTCGACATGCACCCCAGCGAGCAAAAACCGACGGTCGAAGTTGTTATGACCATCCTGCACGCCGGCGGCAAGTTCGGCGGCGGCGGCTATGCCGTTTCCGGCGGCCTGCACGGCGTGGGCATTTCCGTGGTCAACGCCCTCTCCAGCCGGGTTGATACCGAGGTCCGCCGGCAGGGCCACGTCTGGCGGATGTCCTTCGCCGACGGCGGCAAGCCGCAGGGCAGCCTGGTCAAGGGCGAGGAAACCACCGAAACCGGCACCACCCAGACGTTCTACCCCGACGCCGGCATTTTTGAATCCACCGTCTTCGACTTCGAGACGCTGCGCGCCCGCTTCCAGCAGATGGCGTTCCTGAACAAGGGACTGCGCATCACGCTGACGGACGAACGGCAAGCCGCCGAAGAACCTTCCGACGTTGACGACCTGGACCTGGACACCGTCCCCACGGAGGGTGAAGTCCCCGCCGAGTTCCACACCGTGGTGTACCAGTACGACGACGGCCTGCTCGACTACGTCAAGCACCTGAACTCCGGCAAGAAGGTCGATGTTGTCCACGAGGACGTCATTGCCTTCGAAACCGAAGACACGGACCGGCACATCGCCCTCGAAATGGCCATGCAGTGGACCACCTCGTATTCCGAGAGCGTCCACACCTACGCCAACACGATCAACACCCACGAAGGCGGCACCCACGAAGAAGGTTTCCGTGCCGCGATGACCTCGCTCATCAACCGCTACGCGCGGGAGAAGAGCATCATCAAGGAAAAAGACGACAACCTCACGGGCGATGACATCCGCGAAGGACTGACCGCCGTCATTTCCGTCAAGCTCGCCGAACCGCAGTTCGAGGGCCAGACGAAGACCAAGCTCGGTAACTCCGAGGTCAAGGGGTTCGTCCAGCGCGTGGTCACGGACGGGCTCGGCGACTGGCTCGAAAGGAACCCGGGGCCGGCCCGCGACGTGATCCGCAAGGCGATCTCCGCGGCCCAGGCGCGCATGGCCGCCCGCAAAGCCCGGGACAACGCCCGCCGCAAGAGCCCGCTGGAGTCCTTCGGCATGCCGGGCAAACTCTCGGACTGCTCCTCGAAGGACCCGGCCAAGTGCGAGGTCTACATTGTGGAGGGTGACTCCGCCGGCGGTTCCGCCAAGCGCGGCCGCAACCCGGAAACCCAGGCGATCCTGCCGCTGCGCGGCAAGATCCTCAACGTCGAACGCGCCCGGCTGGACAAGGCGCTGGGCAACAACGAGGTCCAGTCCATGATCACCGCCTTCGGCACCGGCATCGGCGAGGACTTCGACCTGGCCAAGCTCCGGTATCACAAGATCGTGCTCATGGCCGACGCCGACGTCGACGGCCAGCACATCACCACGCTGCTGATGACCCTGCTGTTCCGCTACATGCGCCCGCTGATCGAAAACGGCTACGTGTATCTCGCCCAGCCGCCGCTGTACCGGATCAAGTGGTCCAACGCGCCGCACGACTACGTCTACAGCGACCGCGAACGCGACGCCAAGCTGCTCTCCGGCCAGGCCGCCGGGCGCCGTATCCCCAAGGACAACGGCATCCAGCGGTACAAGGGTCTCGGCGAGATGGACTACACCGAACTCTGGGACACCACCATGGATCCGGACCACCGGACGCTCCTGCAGGTCACGATGGACGACGCTCTTGCCGCCGACCAGATCTTCTCCGTCCTGATGGGTGAAGACGTTGAATCACGCCGGAACTTCATTCAGCAGAACGCCAAGGACGTCCGGTTCCTCGATATCTAGCGGGCACTGCGCCCCTAGACTTCCCGGACTGATATATACCCGAAACGGAAAATACAGATTATGAGTGACGAAATCCCCGAGGTTCCCGCCGGTTCCGCCGGTGCCGAAGAAATTCTCGAAGGCGATGTGCTGGTGGACCGGGTCGAGCAGGTGGATCTGCAGACGGAAATGCAGCGGTCCTATCTGGACTACGCCATGGCTGTCATCGTCGGCCGTGCCCTCCCGGATGTCCGGGACGGACTCAAGCCGGTCCACCGCCGCGTCCTGTATGCGATGTTCGACGGCGGCTACCGCCCGGACCGCTCCTTCAACAAGTGCGCCCGCGTGGTGGGCGAAGTCATGGGCCAGTACCACCCGCACGGTGATACCGCGATCTACGATGCCCTCGTCCGGCTGATCCAGGACTGGACGATGCGCTACCCGCTGGCCCTCGGCCAGGGCAACTTCGGCTCGCCCGGAAACGACGGCGCCGCGGCGCCGCGATACACCGAAACCAAGATGGCCCCGCTCGCCATGGAGATGGTCCGCGACATCGACGAGGAAACCGTCGATTTCCAGGACAACTACGACGGCAAGAACCAGGAACCCACCATCCTGCCGGCGCGCTTCCCGAACCTGCTGGTGAATGGTTCCTCGGGGATTGCCGTGGGCATGGCCACCAACATCCCGCCGCACAACCTGCGGGAAGTCGCCGACGGCGTCCAGTGGTACCTGGCCAACCCGGGCGCCACACGCGAGGAACTGCTCGAAGAGCTGCTCCTGCGCATCAAGGGACCCGATTTCCCGACCGGCGCCACGATCCTGGGCCACAAGGGCATCGAGGATGCGTACCGGACCGGCCGCGGCTCCATCACCATGCGGGCCGTCGTCAGCGTCGAGGAACTGCAGGGCCGCACCTGCCTGGTCGTCACCGAACTGCCCTACCAGGCAAACCCGGACAACCTGGCGATCAAGATCGCGGAACTGGTCAAGGACGGCAAGATCTCCGGCATCGCCGACCTCCGGGACGAGACCTCCGGCCGCACCGGCCAGCGCCTCGTGATCGTGCTCAAGCGAGACGCCGTCGCCAAGGTGGTGCTGAACAACCTCTACAAGCACACCCAGCTGCAGGACAACTTCGCGGCCAACATGCTCGCGATCGTGGACGGCGTTCCCCGGACCCTGAGCCTCGATGCCTTCATCCGCCACTGGGTCACCCACCAGATGGACGTCATTGCCCGACGGACCCGCTACCGCCTGCGCAAGGCCGAGGAGGAAGCACACATCCTGCGGGCCCTCCTCAAGGCCCTGGACATGCTGGATGAGGTCATTGCCCTCATCCGCGCCTCCAACACCACCGAGGCGGCCCGTGACGGGCTGATGCAGCTCCTGGACATCGACGAACTCCAGTCCCGGGCGATCCTTGACATGCAGCTGCGCCGGCTCGCAGCCCTGGAGCGCCAGAAAATCCAGGACCGCCATGCCGAGCTGGAAGCCCTGATCGCCGAATACAACTCGATCCTGGCCTCCGAGGAGCGCCAGCGCGAGATCATCAGCACCGAACTGGGCGAAATCGTCGCCAAGCACGGCGATGACCGGCGCACCAAGGTCCTGATGGGCTTTGACGGCGACATGTCGATGGAAGACCTCATTCCTGAAGAGGAAATGGTCATCACCATCACCCGCGGCGGCTACGTCAAGCGCACCCGCAGCGACAACTACCGCTCGCAGCAGCGCGGCGGCAAGGGCATCAAGGGCGCCCAGCTCCGCGGGGACGACGTCGTCGAGCACTTCTTCGTCACCACGACCCACCACTGGCTGTTGTTCTTCACCAACCTTGGCCGCGTCTACCGGGCCAAGGCCTATGAGCTCGCCGAAGCCGGGCGCGACGCCAAGGGCCAGCACGTGGCGAACCTGTTGGCCTTCCAGCCCGATGAGCACATCGCCCAGGTCCTGGATCTGCGCGACTACCAGCACGCCCCCTACCTCGTGCTCGCCACCAAGCGCGGACTCGTCAAGAAGACCCGGTTGGAGGACTACGACACCAACCGGTCCGCCGGCGTGATCGCGATCAACCTTCGCGACGGGGACGAACTGGTTTCCGCCCAGCTGGTGTCCGAAACCGACGATCTCATGCTGGTGTCCCGGATGGGCCAGTCCATCCGCTTCACCGCGACCGACGAGGCTTTGCGCCCGATGGGACGCGCCACCTCCGGTGTCACGGGCATGAAGTTCCGCGAGGACGACGAACTGCTGGCGGCCGACGTCGTCACGGACGGCTCCTACGTCTTCATCGTCACCGAGGGAGGCTTTGCGAAGCGCACCGCCGTCGAGGAATACCGGCTCCAGGGCCGCGGTGGCCTTGGCATCAAGGTCGGCAAGTACCAGGAGGAACGCGGAAACCTGGTAGGGGCGCTCATCGTCCAAGAGGAAGATGAGGTCCTCGTGGTCATGGAGGGCGGGAAAGTGGTCCGTTCCTCAGTCACCGGTGTTCCCGCCAAGGGCCGGGACACCATGGGCGTGATCTTTGCCAAGCCGGACAAGAACGACCGCATCATCGCCGTCGCACGCAACAGCGAACGCGGCCTGGAGACCGAGGAAGCCGAAGGGGACGGCGTCCCTGGCGGCGACCCCGAAGACCGGGCAACGGCAGCGGATGACGTAACGTTGGCTGCAGATACCGGACCCGATGAGCGGTCCGCAGATGCAGCATCAGCTCCGCACCCGGCCTCGGAAGAGTCCTCGGGGACTGCGGAGCCGGACGAAGAAAACACCGGAGGTAACGAGTGAGTAATTCCGACTCATATCCCAAGCCGAGCAGCGGCGTTCCCGGCGGCGTGCGGCAGCCCGCATCCGCCCCGCGAGTGGGCGCGGCGTCAGGGGCCCAGAAGCAGCCAGGCGGCTACGCGACGGGTCAGCGCCCCTCGGCGCCGGGACAGCGCCCCGCCACGCAGTCACCGCGCCCGGATGCGCAGGGCCAGCGCCCCGGACAGGGCACTGCGGGCCTGATCAAGCCGGCGCCCAAGGCCAAGGTCCGCCGGGCCCGCCTGCTGATCAGCAAGGTGGAACCGTGGTCGGTCCTGAAGATGGCCTTCCTGCTCTCGGTGGCCCTGGGCATTGTTACTGTGGTGGCCGCCATCGTGCTCTGGACCGTGCTTGACCTGACCGGAATCTTCGACCAGGTCGACAGCCTGCTGGGAACCCTCGCGGGCTCCGAAGGCGGCGGCTTCGAACTGAAGAAGGTCGCTTCACTGGGCCAGGTGGCCTCATTCGCCACGATCATTGCCGTTATTAATGTGGTATTGCTCACTGCGCTGTCCATGCTCTCCGCGGTGCTTTACAACATTGCGGCGACTCTCGTGGGCGGCATCGGCGTCACCCTCACCGACGATTAGAACCCGTTTTTCCCCGGATTTCCGGGGAAAAAGGCCTCGATTTGAGATCGGGCCGGGATGTGCTGTAAAGTCATGTCTCGGCCCGATGAGGCATCGGGGCGTATAGCTCAGGCGGTTAGAGCGCTTCGCTGATAACGAAGAGGTCCCAGGTTCAAGTCCTGGTACG
>JBFGBS010000031.1:0-10760 GCA_041567475.1 Arthrobacter sp. | reverse complement strand
AGCCGTTGCAGCGGTGCGGGATCGGCGCCGGCGACCAGGATGACGTGCCCGATCCTCCGTTGCGGGGGCTGACCTGCCGCCGCCAGGATTTCGCGGTCACGGCGCCAGGCCGCGAAATGGTAGCCCGCCGCCAGCCCGGTGGCGACCAGGAGCCCCAGCGGGGCGCGGGTGCGGTCGATCAGGCTCCCGCCGGTGACATCGCCCAGGGCGAATTCGAACAACCGGAAGCCGATTACGAGCAGCGTAATGACCGCGGCCACCGCGCTCAGGCCGAAGACCGCCAGCAGGTACACGCGCCGGGCGTTCAGCCACGGCTCTCCCGCCCGGGTGTGGTCCCGGGGCTTCCAGACCAGCCACCAGACCGGACCGCCCACGGCCAGCGAGCTGATGCCGCCCAGCAGCAGGCTCCGCACTCCGGACCCCGCGAGCGGCGTGGTTGCCACGGCCAGCGTCGCGTTCACGATCACACCGATCCCGGAGGCTGCTGCGACCAGCGCGACGCCGGATATCACCAGCCGCCCGCCGTGGGCCGCGCTGCCCGCGCGGACCCGCGCTACACCCCGGTGGTAAACCCAGACGAACGAACCGACGGCGGCCGCGGCTACGGCGGGCCCCAGCGGCTCAAGGAGGATCTCGATCGGGTCCGAAGGGTCGAACAGCAGTTTCAACAGCACAAACAGGGCCAGGCCGGCGCCGCCCAGGGCAAGCACGCCGGCGCCGAGCACGCCCACCGTGATCAGCGCGACGTCGGCGAAACCGCCGCGGAGCCGCCGGACCCCGGCGTACGTCCAGTGCCACCACCAGAGGACGGCGCCACCGGCCGCCCAGATGAGCGACTGCAGCCCGGACAGCCACCACGGCCGGCCCACCGAAGCCCCGGCCCCCTGCAGCGCCGCATCAAAGAGCAGGGCCAGCGCCGATACGGCGCCGCCGATGCCGATCACGAGCCCCAGCACGGAGCCGAGGACGGCAGGGACACCCGCCAGGCGGGTCGGGCTCTTGTCCCGGTGACGCACCATCCACACATGCCAGACCCAGACCGCCGCCCAGGCCACGCCGGTGGCCAAGGACAACCGCCACGTCACCTGGTCCCCGCCCACCAGGGACGCCACGGCCCCCAGAATGCTGCTGGCGGCAATAAGGAGCGACAACGAGTAGATCCCGGCCACGTAAAGGCCCCAGCCGACAGCAGACCGCTCCGCCGCCTCACCCAGCCGCCGCCAGACGGCCCACCACAGCAGCAGGGCGAGGGGCGCCCCGATCAGGGTGAAGGCCAGCGACAAGGCCAGCCCGGAAACGTCATCCGCGGCGAGTTCGCTGCCGGCCACGGCCAGCCGGCCCAGCAGCCCGCCGAGTCCGGTGGCCGCGATGACCACCAACACGAACAGCAGCACATAAACGATCAGGCGCCGCACCGTGCGCTGTGCGGAACGGCCGGCGCGGGGAGGCATGGCGGCAGCCGGCGCGGGGAGGGCCCCGCTCACGGCGTCACGTCCGACGCCGGGCAGACCGTCAGCTGCCAGGGCGCCCTCGCGATCAGCCACGTGGTGCCGCTCTTGACCAGGTCAAAGACGTCCTCCGTCTGGTATTCGCCGCTGCCGAACGGGCCGTCGGGGCTGGACACGGTCAACAGCACCGTGACGTCCGCGGTGTCGGTCCGCTCCGTCGTCGAAACCAGGGTGACCCGGAGGTTCCGGGTGGGCGGCCGGCCCAGGGCATCGCAGTTCCTGCGGGCGGAATCGCTCAAATAGAGCGCCGCGGCGGCCTCATCGCCGTCGATCACGGCCGCGGAATAGCGCTGCACCACGCCGGCCGGGGTGTCCTCGCCGAGCCGTTCCGGTGCCCCGCGGGAGAAGACCACCACCAAGGCGACGATCACGAGCATCGCGATCGCGGCCACGACGGCCAGCAGGGTCCGGTCCCCTCGTCCGACGGGCTGCGGCACGGGTTCCTCCGGGGCTGGACTCATGCCGTCAGTATGGCCGATAAATCCGCGGGCCGTCACGATGTCTTACGACCCCATTTCTGGCACGCCGCCCGTCGACGCGGCGGATACCAGCCACTAGGCTCGGAAAATGGGATCCATCCGGAAGTTCGTGGCACTCGTGGCATTGCTGGTGATCGGACTGCAGGGCGGCGCCGGCGCCGCGCTCGCCGTCCCGCCGGTCGAGGTCGTGGTGGAGGACCGAGCGGGAGTACTGGACCGCAATACGCTCCTGCCCGCCGTGCGGTCGATCGAGTTCCACGAGCCGACGACGGTTGCGGTCTACACGTACAACGGCACGGCCGCGGATAACCTGAACGAAGAGGTCCTGCGCTTTGCGCGGGCGGAACGCCCGGAGTGGATCAGCCCCGACGGCCAGAAGTGGGCCGACGGCCTGTTCATTTTCGCCCTGGACCCGGTGGGACGGCAGGTCGGGACTTACATGGGTGAGGACCGGAAGGTCCCGCTCGAACAGCGCGAGGACATCCAGGACGCGGCCAAGGAACTGTTGCGGGACGCACAGTGGACCGACGGCACCATCGCCGGGATCCGCCGCGGCGCGGACCTGATCAACCAGCCGTGGCACCAATCGGAGGCGTTCCTCGTCACGGCGTGGACCTCCGCGGTCGTGGCCGTCACGGGCGCCGGGTTCTGGTTGCTGGTGCGCTGGCGGACCAGGGTGGAAAGCCGCCGGGAGCTGGCGCGGGGCGACGCCGGCTATGCAAACGTCACCATGGACCTGCAGGTCACCGAGCTGAACGCGGGCACCATCCCGACGGCCTCGCGCTACGGGGGGACGGTCCTGGAAAAGCACCGCACCTTCCTCAGCCGCTACAACACCGCCACGGGGCTGGCCAATAAGGTGCATGAGCTCGGCGCCAGGGAACTGAGCCGGCGCTCCAACCTGAAATTAATCCGCAGCTACGCCGACGCCGCGGCGGAACTGGACGCACTCGATGATGTCATTGCCGACACCAATGCCCTGCTCAACCGCGGGTCCACGTGGGCTGCGGCCTGGGACCGGCAACTGGCGCCCTTCCGCGAGGACCTGGATGCGTTGGAGCCGATGCTCGGCAAGTCCCATGCCGCCGGCGATTCGGCGACGGCCGCGGTGCTGCGGTCCTTCCGGGCGGAGTGCGAAAGTGACCTCGAGCGGTGGACCGCGGAGCTGGCTGACGGGACGATCAGCCCGGAGACGGCCCTTGACCGGTTGCGGGACGCCCGGACCCGGCTTTCCGAGTTGCTGAAGGACCATGCGGACACGGTGATAGCCGGCTACGCCCGCACCAAGAAAGAAGCGAAGCTGATGCGCGCGAACATGGAGAAGGCACAGGCGGGCACCCCGGACGGCTACGGACGCGCGTACGAGCCGAGCATTCTCGGAACGGTCTATCCGTCCTACTATTTCTTTTCCGTCCCGACCTTCAGCAGCGGACTGTCCTCGGGAGTCAGCAGTGTCAGCAGCGCCCGCGGCGGCGGCGGCTCCACGACTGGCTATGGCTCCAGCGGCGGAAGCTTCTCCGGATCCGGGAGTTCATCGAACTTCTAGGTCTCAGCGGTTCCGGCCGGTCAGGGCGCCGTCCCGCTCCGTTCGACGACGAAGTCGCCGCCGGGAAACAGGATGGTCTCGTGGCCGTCGTCGAACCGGATGTAGTACGGCGGCGCGCCGTCCTCGCCGCGGACCTCGAGGATCTGGCCGTGCCTGTCGGCTGACTCGACTGTGGTGCCGCGGATGATGATGCGGTCTCCTGGAGCTGCTTTCATGGTGTTCACCTCCCCTCTCCAGCGTACGTAGCTCCCCCGTGGTGCGGAATCGCCCGCCGGGGTTTGGCAGGGTTTTCGCTGCGGCCCCAGAGCAGCGGCTGAGCTGCATTCCCAGAGCAGCCGCCTCAGGCCTGCCTCAGAACAGTGCTTCGGCGACCACCCCGGCGACTTCCCTGATGGCCTCGGCCCGGGCGTCCATGTCGGACAGGCTCCGGCCACGGGTGTAGATCACGAGGACGAAGGCCCGGTCGTCCCGGGCCAGGATGGCCGCGTCATGCAGGTTGGCGGAGAGCAGCCCGTACTTGTGGAACACCGCGACGCCGGGCGGTACCGCGGCGGGGATCAGCGTCTCGTAGTTCGTGTTCTGCATGTAGGAGAGCAGTTGCGCGGTGTGCTGCGGGTTCAGGAGTTCGCCCCGGTACAGCAGGGCGAGGATCCGCGCCATGTCCGTCGGCGTCAGGGCGTTCACGCTGCGGTCATAGTCGATGCCAAGGCCGGCGGCGTAGTCACGCAGGCCTCGTTGTCCGAGGACACCGAGGATCAGCGCCCACGACTCGTTGTTGCTCTGCTGGACCATTTGGCGGATCTGTACACCTGCGGTGGAGGACCCCAGCCGGTCTGTCAGTGTCCCCTGGCCGGTTTCCACCCGGTGGTACAAGGCGGCCGCGGCGAGGATTTTGCCGGTGCTGGCGGCCACGAAGCCGGATGGCTCACCGTACGCGTGGACGTCGCCGTCGACGGCGCCGTCGGAAACATCGATCAGGGCGATGCCCAGGTCGTAGGAGCCGTAGGCCGCAATCAGGGCGTTGATCCGGCCCGCCAGTTCGGCGCTGATCGGGGTCACGGTGCGTGCGGGGATCGTGTCACCGTCCCGGGGCATGGGATCCCCGGCGGGCGTCGCTGCCGCCGTCGCCGGGATCAGGGGTGCCGGGCCGGCAGGACCGCGCGGGGCCGTCGGGCCGGTTGTGGCCTGGGCGAAGACGGCCGGGGCGGGCGCCGGTGCGGTGCCCGGCACCGCGAAGGGGGTCGGGCGGGCGCCGGTACCGGAGGCGGACACGGCGCCGGAGTCTGCCCTGGTCTCGGGCGCGGGCCCGTTCCGGAGGGTGGCGTATGTGGTGCCGGCGGTGAGCAGGGTGAGCGCGGTGAGGACGGCCACGAGCATCCGCGGCCGCAGGACGGGCGCGCGGGTCCCCGCGTGCGCGGCCGCAGGGCGGACACCGGTTGCGACGTGCCGGGCGCCCTCCATCCGGCCGCTTCGGACGTTGCGCCCGTGCGGCCCGTGGCTCCGCCCCTCGGAGCGCCGGTTGGAATGCTGTGCAGGCATGCTTTTCCCCCAAAGTACCTGGCCGCGTCGGGCCGCTAGGGTTCCTGCATTCTGCATCTGTTCGGGAAGGCCTGCAAGGGCTCAACCCTTGGAAAATCTGCAGTCCCGCTCAGGCAGGGGTTTTCGCCGCCACGCTGCACTCCGGAGCCGGCCGGAACGAACCGGCTTCGGCCGGAACCGGAGACGCCCTTACGGTGATGGCAGTCGCCGGTGTCCAGGATCATCCACGCCATGCCACTGTCCGCCAACGGGTCCCTCGAGGGCCCCGATGGCGGGTTCGGGAGCGGGACGGCCGTGTCCAGGGACGCGGAGGCCCCAAGGCGCCTTCGGCTCCTTGAGGCCCGGACCTTTGGTACCGGCGTCGTCCTGCTCCGCTAGGCGGCTTAGGCGCGGACGAACGTCACGCCGCCGGTGGCGGTGAGCCAGGACAGCGGGTGCACTACGGTCTGGTTGGCACCGTTCATGCCGCCGCTGATGACCTGGCCGTTGCCGGCGTAGATGGCCACGTGGCCGGACTGGACGATCATGTCACCGGGCTGGGGATCGCCGACGACGGTGCCGTGGTTCAGGAACGCGCGGGGACCGATGTCTCCGACCGGCTTTCCGGCTGCGCCAAGGGCTTTTTCCACCATGGCCGTGCAGTCCTGGGTCATGCCCAGCTGGCCGTAGGCGGCGGCGAGCATGGTTGCGTTGCGGCCGCCTGCGGGGGCAGCAGCCGGAGCAGCAGCGGCGGGGGCAGCAGCGGCGGGTGCCGACTGGACGGTCACCGCGGCCGGGGCAGCGGCTGCACGCACAGGGGCGGCCGGGGCAGCGGCCACGGGCTCGGGCTGCTCAATCACGGGGGCCGCGATGGATGCGACGGCCGGGCGCTCGAAGCTGATCTGGACGGTTGAGTCCGCATTCACGGGTGCTGCGACCTGGGTTGCGAGGTTAATGGTCGATGCCGGGGCGGTAGCCGTCTCGGCGGGAGCGCTGGCCGCGTTTGCGGCGATTCCGCTGGCCAGGATCATGCCCGATGCGGCGGCGAGGACGGCGGCTTGGCGCGCGAAAGTATTGATTGACGACATAGTTGTAACCTCTCCCAATGCCTGCGAGGTGAGCTGTCGGATTCGGATGGGAGGCACCCGGCCGCGGCGGGCCCGTCATGCGGGCCGTGCGCGGCTTCACCCCAAGACCTGCCAAGTGGCGGGTCGGAAGTGGTTTCCCCGTCTCTGCCGGACGTTGGTTCTGGAAGTCCCTCATGGCCGCGGCAGAGTTAGGCAATCGGCTGGGGATCGCCCGTAAGAAAGATAACGGGCTGATAACAACCATACCGACCCGGTGCGGGATTGTCACATTACGGTAACGAACGGTGTGGCGGCCGTTACCTATTCAGCTCATGCCGTACGGAAATTACCGTGATGAGGCCTGGTCCCGGGCATAGGATGAAGTCCATCAGCCCGTCCCGGAGCGGAGGCCCGCCATGCCCAGTCCCTGCGTAGCCATTTGCCAGTTGAGTGCCCAGCCCCGGGAGGACTTCAATGTCAATACCGAACTGCTGATCCTCGAGGGCGGGGAAGTCCATGTGGGCACGTGGGATGCCGAGCCCCGCGACGGCGGCTTTGACGCCCACGTCCTCAACGACCGGGCGGACGCGATGGGGTTCATGGTAGTCACCGACTGGGAGTATCTGGACGGCAGGGCCTACGCGGTGGTGGAGCGCCGCAGGAGCGGCGCGCATGGACCAGCGGCCGTTTGACCTCATCGTTTTCGGTGCCACCGGCTTCACGGGCCGGCTCGTGGCTGAATACCTCCAGCGCACCTACGGGACGGCCCGTCAGCTCCGGTGGGCCCTGGCCGGCCGCGATCCGGCGCGGCTCGCGGCGGTGCGTGAGGGGATCGGGGCGGATCCGGGCCTGCCGCTGCTGAGCGCCGACGCGGCGGATCCGGACGCCATGGCCGCACTGGCGGCACGCACCCGGACCGTGCTTACGACGGTCGGTCCGTACCAGCTCCACGGCGAGGCGCTGGTGACCGCCTGCGCGGCCGGCGGCACCGACTACGTCGATCTCTGCGGCGAGCCGGTGTGGATGGCGGCCATGGTGGCCCGCCTGCAGGCCCCGGCGGAGGCGAGCGGCGCGCGGATTGTGTTCTCCTGCGGCTTCGACTCGATCCCCTTTGACCTTGGCGTGGTATTCCTGCAGGACGAGGCGATGCGCCGTTTTGGCGAGCCGCTGGTGCGCGTGCGCGGCCGGGTGCGGAAGATCCGGGGCGGACTCTCGGGCGGCACGGTGGCCAGCGCGCTGGCCACGTTCGAGCAGCTGAAGCGCGATCCCGCGGCGGCGCGCATCATGGCGGACCCCTTTGCGCTGGCCCCGGAGTTCAGCGGCCCGGCGCAGCCTGAGAGCCCGGAGGCAGAGTATGACGACGCTGCCGGCGGGTGGACGGCGCCCTTTATGATGGCGCCGATCAACACCAAGAACGTGCACCGCACCAATGCGCTCCGCGGCCATCCCTGGGGCCGCGGCTTCGTTTACGACGAACGCATGCTCACCGGCAGCGGCCCACGCGGCCCGGCGCGCGCCCGCCGCGTGGCACGGCTGGCCCGGTGGCAGGAGCGGCTGCTCGGCTTTGCTCCGTCGCGGATGGTGCTGCAGCGTTTCGTCCTCCCCCGGCCGGGCACGGGGCCGGATGCGCGCAAACGCGAAACCGGAAGCTACGAACTGCTCTTCATCGGCCATACTGCCGCCGGCACGCAACTGCGGGCCCGCGTCAGCGGTGACAGCGATCCCGGCTACGGCTCGACCTCGAAAATGCTCAGTGAGAGCGCTCTGTGCCTGCTGCAGGACGTGGACCGCAGCCAGGTGGCCGGTGGAGTCTGGACCCCGGGCGCCGCGCTGGGACCGGCGCTGGTGCGGCGCCTGGAGGCCCGCGCCGGGCTTAAGTTCACGATTGAGGATTAGCGCGGCGGCGGCGTCCACCCGGCAGAAGTGACCTGCCGCGGTCCCCTAGTGGTTGGCCACTTCGTCCCGGTTGCCCTCGCGGTGGGCCTTGACGCTGTCGGCGACCGCCATGGCGACGAGGACCAATACGCTCACGGCCGCCGCGCCGATTTTCGGCAGCGGCAGGGTCGCCACGGTAAGGACGGCCAGCGCGATGAACGCCACGGGCCGGGATGTCGGCAGGTCGCGGTCGACCCGCCACAGGTACCAGCCCTGGGCGAGGACAAACAGGGCGGGGCCGCCGAAGATCATCAGGTTGGTAAAGACATCGGTCGTTTCGAGCGGGTGGGCAATGGCGATCTCGTCGCCGACGGCCGCCAGGATCAGGCCTGCCACCATGCCCATCAGCGCGTAGATGGCCATCCGGCTGAGCCGGGCCGGGTCCGAGCTCTTCTTCAGGTTCTCCATCGTGACTCCCTCGGAGCGGCGGAAGTAGCTCCACCACAGGGCAATGGTGCCTATGATCGCCACACCGGTGGCGAGCACGGCAAGCACGTCCAGTTTGGCGCCGACCAGGCTGGCGCCGGAAACCAGGATGGTGTCGCCCAGGGCGATCAGGAGGAAGAGCCGGCACCGCTCGATGAGATGCTCCCCGACAAACGGAAAGTCTTTGGTGTCGGTCTTCCGCCCCGGGAGGGGGTGCGCCGAGACGAAGCCGATCAGGTCAATCAGGGTCGCAATGCCCCACAGGGCCAGCCGCAGTTCCCCGTCGGCGATGGCGCCGGCGATCCACAGCACAGCCGTGCCGAGCGTCCAGATCAGCGTCCGGCCGTGATGATCGTGCATGATCCGGGCCAGTCCGAGCCGGAGAGCCCAAAGGTTCCGCCCGATCTGGATCGTGAGGTACACGCCCACGAAGAGCCAGCCGCCTTCGCCGAACGCATCCCCGAGGGCGCCGTTCATGAACAGCGCGAGGGTCATAACGCTCAGGAAGAGCCAGCGCACCGGGTTCTTTTCGGTGTCCGTCAGGGAGGCGATCCACGTCGTGAAGGACCAGACACTGAAGACCGCAAGGAACAAAATGGCCGTCTGCGCCGCTCCCACCCAGTCCCGGTGCTCGATCAGATGATGCGACAACTGGTGCAAGGCGAAGACATAGACCAGGTCGAAGAGGAGTTCCAGGGGCCGGACCTCGGTGTTCTCCGGATGCCTGGCCAGGCCGGCTGCGGCCTTGTCCCCCGCGGTGCCCTCGTGTGCCTGGTGGTCAGGTTCCTGCATGGCGCCCTCCTGGTCGAGCCGGCCAAGGAGGCCTCAGCAGGCAGCACCGACGGCGGGTCGCCTTCGGATCCGCTCGGCTGCGCTGATTACAGTTTGCCACGCACCATCCCCGGATGACCCCGTGGCGCGGAGTAGAAATGGCCGATGCGTGCAGCAACCCGGCCGCAAGTTACCCGGTAGTAGATACATCGCGTCAGACGGGCTGCACAAATGTGCAGACATGGCCCGGCGGGCCCCGGCCCTTCCTACGATGGGAGACGGAGGTGAGCCGGATCACAGCGGGGGCGGATCCGGCAGTGAATCCTCCGCCACGCCGACCCCTCACCGACGAGGGGTCCTACCGGTAAAGGTAATCCATGTCCCACATTTCAAAAGCCAAACCCGCCGCGCTCGCCGTCATCGGCCTTCTGTGCGCTTCGATCCTCGCGGCGCCGGCCGCGCAGGCCGACACTACGGACATCTCCCCTCCCGGGGCGAACGACTGGAGCTGCAAACCCTCGGCGGAACATCCGTACCCGGTGGTGCTCGTGCCCGGAACCTTTGAGAGCATGGCCAAGAACTGGTCCACCATGTCGCCGTACCTGAAGGACCAGGGCTACTGCGTGTATGCCCTGAACTACGGCAAGGCCAACGGCATTGATGCCAGCGGACCGGTGGCCGAGTCCGCCCGTCAGCTGGCACCGTTCGTCGACGCGGTACTCGGCGCGACCGGGGCGAAGAAGGTCAATCTTGTCGGCCATAGCCAGGGCGGCATGATGCCGCGGTACTACATGGGCTTCCTGGGCGGGGCCAAGAAGGTCAACCAACTGGTTGGCATCGCACCGTCCAATCACGGAACCCAGGGTGTCATCGCGCCGCCGCCGGACTTCGTGCCGCCGCTGACCTCCGCGGGCGGCGACGGCTGCCAGGCCTGCGCTGACCAGCAGGCCGGTTCCCCGTTCCTCACGGAGCTCAATTCCATCGGCGACACAGTCTCAGGGCCCGCGTACACGGTCCTGTCCACCAAATACGACGAGGTCGTCACGCCGTACCAGAGCCAATTCCTCGCCGGTCCGGCCAAAAAGGTCACCAACATCACCATCCAGGACAAATGCCCGGCGGACGTCTTTGAGCACGACCAGGCGCCCAACGATCCCGTCGTCCATCAACTGGTCGCCAACGCCCTGGGCCGGCCCGCCGGCACGCCGGCAGACGCCGCGTACCAGCCGAGCTGCCTCTAGCCTCAGGCGTCCGGCGTCCGGCCGGTTCCCGTGACGGCGGGTGGTCCCATCTCCCCACCCGCCGTCGAGGACCCCCGAAAAAATCTTTAAGCCGGCAGCGCCAATCCCTGCCTAGCGGTGCCGCATCCGCCCGCCCCGACGTCGGCGCTGGTCAGCGGCGGATTCCTCTCCGGATGCCGCTGCGTGCCGAGCCGGGAGAGGCCGCCGGAGCCCCGGCAGGCCCCGGCCGTGGCCCGAAAAACCGGCAGTCCGTCCTTGCCCGCAAAGGT
>JBFGBS010000030.1:0-10984 GCA_041567475.1 Arthrobacter sp. | reverse complement strand
GTCACCCCCGCCGCGGCGGCCCAGCCTTCCCGCGTCCGGGGCGCGATGCCGGAGTCCGGTGCTACTGAGGTCCTCATTGGTCGTCCTTTCCGGGCATTGCCGTCCTGGCAGTCGGAGCAGTCGGAGCCGTCGGGGCCGTCGAAGCCGCCGGGGCCGCCGGGGCCGTCGGGGCCGGAAGCCGGCCCTGGTCCGTGCCGGGACGCGCGGCGTGGCCGGCGGCGGGGTCTGTTCCGGGGTCTGTTCCCGGGTGCGCGGGGTCTGCTCCCGAATGCGCGGAGGCAGCGTTCATGGCTGGCAGCAGCAACGAGAAACGGCATCCGCCCCCGACATTTTCCACGCTTACGGTTCCGTCATGGGCGCCGACGATGCCGGCGGTGACGCTCAACCCGATGCCCGCACCGGCGTAGCCGCTGGTCCGGGGGCGTGCGTCGGTGCCCGGGTGCGGTCCGCTGCCCCGCTGCCCGTCCGGGTTCTTCCGCCACCCCGTCTCAAACAGGTGGCCCAGGTCGGCCTCGGGGATGCCGCCGCAGCCGTCCGTGACGGAGACGACCGCGCGGTCCGAGTCCCGCCCGACCTCCACCAGCACGGTGGATCCGGGCTTGCTGTACAGGATGGCGTTGAGCACGATGTTGCGGATGGCCCGTCCCATCGACGGGCCGTCGGCGAGGGCCACGCTTTCCCGGCGTCCGCCGCCGTCGAGGGTGATCCCGTGACGCTGCGCGAGGGCCGTGAGGTCGGCGATGGCATCGCTGGCCAGGTCGTACAGGTCCAGGGGCTCGGCGGTGAGCCGCAGCGTCCCGGCCTGGATCTTCGAAAGCTCCAGCAGGTCATTGACCATCACGGCCATCTGGTCCGTCTGCGAGATGATCTTGCGGTAGTAGCCCGGGACATCGGCGGCCATGCCGTCTTCAAGTGCCTCGGCCATGGCCCGCATGCTCGCCAGCGGCGTGCGCAGGTCGTGGGAGATCCAGCTGACCAGTTCGCGCCGGGCATTTTCGACGGCGGCTTCGCGTTGCCGGGATTCCTCGAGTTTGCGGCCGCTGAGCTCCAGTTCGGCCGCCAGCGCGGCGAGCTCCGGACTCATCCCCGGGGTGTGGACTCCCGGGCTTTCGCCCCGGCCGAGACTCCTCGCGGCGTCGGCCAGTGACTTGGCGTTGCGCGAGACCCTGGCCCCGAGGACGAGGGCGATCGTGACCGCGACCGCGGATGCCACGGCCAGGACGTACCACATGACCTCGAGGTCCCGGGCGGAAATGAACATGGCGTTGAAGGCGCTCACCATGCCCGCCGTCAGGACCGCCACGGTCGCGAGCACCACAACGCAGATCTGCAGGGCGAACGAGGCCCGGCGCAGCGGTCGGAGGATCAGGAGCGAGGCGGCCCCGATCAGGATCCCCCAGCCAACGGCCCAGCCGATGGCCACCATCAGTTCAGCGGCCTGCATCTGCCGCCCCGCTTTCGGCCGGTCCCGGTGCCGACTGCGCCCCGGGGTGCTCCCCCACGTCCAGCCGGTAGCCCACACCCCAGACGGTCCTCAGCACCGCGGGCTTCGTGGGGTCGGCTTCGATCTTCTCCCGCAGCCGCCGGACGTGGACGGTGACCGTGGACAGGTCTCCGAAGTCCCAGCCCCAAACGGCCCTGATGAGTTCCTCGCGGCTGAAGACCTGGTTCGGCCGGCGCAACAGGAAGGCCAGCAGATCAAATTCGCGGGCCGTCAACGCCAGCTCGCGTCCGCCGTGGCTGACGGTCCGGGCGGCGGGGTTGAGGACGAATCCGCCCACCTCGACGGAGGGCTCCGGGCTGAACTCGGTAATACTGCGCCGCAGCACGGAACGGACCCGCAGCACCAGTTCGCGCGGCGAAAACGGCTTCGTCACATAGTCGTCAGCACCGGCCTCCAGGCCCAGGATCCGGTCATCTTCGGTCCCCAGGGCGGTGAGTAGGATGACCGGCACGCCGTGGGCGGCGCGAAGCCGGCGGCAGACCTCCACGCCGTCGAGCCCGGGCAGCATCCGGTCCAGGAGCACCAGGTCCGGTTGCCGTTGGGCCGCAAGGTGAAGGGCGGTGAACCCGTCCGCGGCGAGCTCCACCTGGAAACCGGCCTGCACCAGATAGTCGCGGACGACGTCGGCAATCGTCTGCTCGTCCTCGACCAGGAGGATGCGCCGGTTTTCCATCGGATCCGGTGCGGGCTGGGCCTTGTTCACTCTCCCAGCATAGGTTCGGGCCGGGCCGGCCGGACTGGTTCCGAGCACCTGGCCGGCAACCTTCCGCAATCCGTAAGATCCCCCGGGTCATTCGGGCGCGATACCGGCTCCCGGGTGGCGTAGCCTGACAATATGACTGTTCAACTCGGCATGCCCCAGCCCCGCGACGGAAGCGGCCCCGGCGCGGGCACCTCCGGGCCGGCGCCGGTGGCCGGACGCCCGGCAGGTATGCCCGCCGGACTCGTCGACCGCTACGGCCGCCGCGCCACGGATATGCGGCTCTCGCTCACCGACAAGTGCAACCTGCGCTGCACCTACTGCATGCCTGCCGAGGGCCTGGAATGGCTCTCCAAGCAGGCCGTGATGTCCGCGGCGGAAATTGTCCGGATCGTGCGGATCGGCGTCGAAACGCTCGGCGTGCGCGAACTGCGGCTGACCGGCGGAGAACCACTGGTCCGCGCCGACCTGCTGGACATCATCGCCGCGCTCCGCCAGGCCCATCCGGAGCTGCCGATTTCCATGACCACCAACGCGGTGGGACTGGACAAGAAGGCCGCCGGGCTCAAGGCCGCGGGGCTGACCCGGATCAATGTCTCGCTGGACTCGCTGCATGAGGAAACGTTTACCAAGCTGACCCGGCGGCCGTTCCTGGACCGGGTCCTCGCCGGGGTGGATGCCGCCTGGGCGGCCGGGCTGGGACCGGTGAAGCTCAACGCCGTGCTGATGCGCGGCATCAACGACGCCGAGTCCCCCGCCCTGCTGGCGTGGGCGCTGGACCGCGGCTACGAGCTGCGGTTCATCGAACAGATGCCGCTCGACGCCGATCACGGCTGGACCCGCCGGGACATGATCACCGCCGCCGAGATCCGCGACCTGCTCTCCGTCGACTATGTGCTCAGCAACGACCCCAGGGCCCGCGACGGCGCCCCGGCCGAACGCTTCGAGGTCCGGCGCCGGGTTCCCGGCACGGATGCGGCCACCGGAGACGTGCTGGGAACGGTGGGCATCATTGCGTCGGTGACCGAGCCGTTCTGCGCCGATTGCCGCCGCACGCGCATTACCGCCGAGGGCAAGATCATGAGCTGCCTCTTCTCGCGCGAGGAAGTGGACCTGCTGGGGCTGCTGCGCGAAGGCGCCAGCGACGACCAGCTCGCCGAACGCTGGCAGGACGCCATGTGGATCAAGCCCAAGGCGCACGGCATGGACCACGTCGGCCTGGATGCCCCGGACTTCATCCAGCCGGACCGCAGCATGAGCGCCATCGGAGGCTGATCCCCCAATGCACGTACGTTACTTCGCTGCCGCGCGCGCTGCCGCCGGCGCTGATGAAGAGAATTTCGATCTGGCCGACGGCGCCACGGTCGCCACCCTGCTCGAGGCGATCCTCGCCGTCGAACGCCCGGAGCCGCCGAACGGCACGCCGCCGCTGGCCCGTATCCTCTCCCGGTCCAGTTTCCTGCTCAACGAGGTCGCCGTCCGCGACACCGCGACGCCCGTTCAGCCCCGCGACGTCATCGACGTGCTGCCGCCCTTCGCGGGCGGCTAACCCCGCACCGGCTGCTGGCTGTACCGGGTCCGGGCAGCACGGACGCCACAGGCGGCGACCTGCCGCTAGCCTGCACCGGCTGATCGGGCCGGGGCGCCGAGCGCCAGGGCCAGGAGGGCGCCCCTGCTCCGGACGCCGCAGGCGGCGAAGACCGCTTTGAACTGGTCCTGGACCGTCAGCGGGCTGATCCGCAAAGCCGCCGCCAACGCCGCCGTGTCCAGTCCGCCGGCGGCGAGATCCAGCAGCTGACGCTGGGCCCGGGTCAGCCCGAAGCAACGGGCAAATACTTCCATCCGGTCCGACGCCGGGCACTCCTGGATCGTCACCGCCAACGGTGGTGCCGCCCCCGGCCGTCCGGAAGCCAGCCGCGTTGCCCGCAGCAGCGCCCACGCGCCGGAGCCGACCGGAACCCGCGACGCCGCCGGATGCGGATCCACTCCCGCTTCCACGGCCAGCAGCTGCGCGGCCACGTTGAGGACCTCCGCCGGCACGCCCTCATACGGTTTGGGACCGGGCTGCAACAGATCCAGCCATTCGTCGGCTGAGGCCGTCTGTCCGGCGACGGACAGGTCAGCGTCCAGTATCAGCACGGCCTGCTGCGGCAGGAGCCTCCGGCTAATGACGGTCGGGGGCGCAATCGCCGTCGTCACCGGCTGGCCCGACTTCCGCGGCACGGCCACCTCCGCGTCACGCCGGCACTGCGCGGCCCTGCTCCGCCTCAGGCCCGCGGCCAGCCCCGGAGCCAGCCCGGCAAGGAAGGCAATCTCTGCGTCGCTGAACGCCCCTTCAGCGGCGCCGCGCCATAAATCGAGCCAGCCCCAACAGCCATACCGGTCCGCGAAGACCGTGGACAGTACGTCCGTCACGCCGTAGCGCCGCAGGAGTCCGCCCCACAGCAGGCTCCGGGACGGGTCACCGCCGGTGCCCTGCAGCAGCGACAGGGCAGGCGTCCGCCGGCCCATCAGCGCCGTCCATCGCCCGACTGATGTGAGGTATTTCAGTCTGATCAGCAGCGGGAGCTCCTCCGGACACGGGATCCGCGCCATGGGCGAGAGCCCCGTGGCGGTCTCAGGGTCCGACAGCGGCCAGGCGAAGGCGTTGAACGGCACAACCGTGCCCAGTTCCGCGAGGACTCGGCGGCGCAGTTCGTGGTCCTCCAGTGCTGCCTCGCAGAGCCGAAAAATCCGGTCCCGGCTGCGGTCCAGGGCCCAGCTGGTGGTCATGGAATCAGTATGCTCCCGGCGCCGGAGGCTGATCTGCCCGAATCCCGGGGAACGTGGCGCATCCCAGATTTCCGGGATACCGGAGTGCCGATTGCTGAGCCTAGCGTGGCAGTACCGGAAACTTCCGGCAGCGCAGGACGAGGCAAGAAGACCAGGAGGAGCACCATGTTTACACTGCAAATCGAGCACGGGATCAAGGATTTTTCCCTGTGGAAGGCGGCATTCGACCGGGACCCGGTCGACCGCTCGAAGTCCGGGGTGACTGCCTACCGGATCAGCCGGCCGGTGGATGATCCTCACTATGTTCTGGTCGAACTCGATTTTGACCAGCGGGCGGCTGCGGAGGCCTTGCTGGCGGCACTCCAGACCCGGGTCTGGACGTCCGCCGCGGCAGCCCCGGCCCTGCTCGGGACGCCGAAAACCCGGATTATGGAGGCGGTCGGCTGAGTACCCGGCGTCGGGACACCGGAGATCCTTCCAGAGCCCGGGCCGCACCACACCGCGCCGGATCGTTGCCGTTTCGTTGCGTGCGGACGCCGAGAATCCGTTGACAGCCCATGCCGTGGATCGTAGATTTGCCGTAACCTGAATCACCTTTCAGGTTACGGAAAGATCTTCGCTCTCCAGATTCCGCGGATTCTTAATGAAAGGCATCCCGTGAAGGATACAAAGAAGTTCCTGATGACCGCAGTCATGGCCACGGGTCTCGCCCTCAGCGGCTGCGCACCCACCCCCGGCACCGCGACGCCGGCCGGGTCGGGCAGCGCGGCGGACACCGCGCCGGTCAATGTCGGCATCATTTATTCCAAGACCGGGCCGCTGGCGGCCTACGGCGCCACGTACTACGAAGGCCTGCAGGCCGGCATCGACCACGCCACGGACGGAACCGGCGCCGTCAACGGGGCCACCATTAACCTCACCTACGCCGACGACGGCGGCGACCCGGACAAGGCCGTCACGGCCGCCAAGGACCTGATCGGCAAGGGCTACAAGATCATCGGCGGCACGGTGTCCTCCGGCATCGCCCTGAAGCTCGCCGAACAGGCACAGCAGAACAAGGTCCTTTACATTTCCGGTCCGGCCGCCACCGACGCCCTGCAGGGCGTGAACAAGTACACCTTCCGCTCAGGCCGCCAGAGCCTGCAGGATGTCGCCACCGCCGGATCCTTCATCGACACCGCCGGCAAGAAGGTCGTCGTCTTCGCCCAGGACACCGCCTTCGGCCAGGGCAACGTCGCGGCCGTCAACGCCGTCCTCGGGGCCAAGGGTGCCACCGTGGAATCCGTGCTCGTCCCGGACGGCCAGGAGCTCACCCCGTTCGCCCGGCAGCTCATTGACGCCAAACCCGACATGGTCTTCGTGGCGTGGGCCGGGGCGACCTCCGGCACCATGTGGCAGACCCTGAACCAGCAGGGCGCCTTCGACGTGGCCCCGGTCGTCACGGGCCTCGGCGACGCCGCAACCTTCGGCGCCTACGGCGAAGCCACCAGCAAGATCAGCTTCCTGAACCACTATTTCCCCGGGGCCGCCGGCACCGAGGTCGAAAAGAAGATGATCGCCGCCGTCGAGAAGGCCGGGCACAAGGCGGACCTGTTCACCCCGGACGGCTTCGTCGCCGGCCAGATGATCGTCCAGGCCATCAAGGAGAGCGGCACCGACACCGATGCCATGGTCGCGGCGCTGGAAGGCTTCAGCTTCGACGGGCCCAAGGGCAAGGAAACCGTGCGCGCCGGGGACCATGCGCTGATCCAGGACATGTACCAGGCCAAGCTCGTGGAAAAGGACGGCACGTGGACGCCGGAGCTCATCAAGGTGGTCCCGGGCGAGTCGATCGCGCCGCCCGAAAAGAAGTAGCACCGGCAGTCCTCCCCTTCCGCCCGGCAGCGGCTCGGTCAACACCGGCGCCGCTGCCAAAGAGCCACAAAGGACCCGCATGAAAAACCCAGCCCTGCCCGCCCTTGCGGTGGACGGCCTTGGCCTGCAGATCGGCGGTGCCCGCATCCTCCAGGACGTGGGCTTCGCCGTCCGCACCGGCGAGATGCTCGGCGTGATCGGTCCGAACGGCGCGGGCAAGACCACCTTGTTCAACCTGATATCCGGCGTGATGCGGCCCACCGAGGGCAGCATCAGCCTCAACGGCAAGGAAATCACGGCGGCGCCCATCCACCGCAGGGCCCGGGCCGGGCTCGGCCGGACGTTCCAGACCTCGAACCTGTTTCCCGGGCTGAGCGTCCTGGAAAACGTCCGGCTCGCCGCCCAGGCCAAACTGGGCGGCAGCCTGAGCATCCTGCGCTTCCCGTCCGGCTCGGACGAAGCCACCCGGATCGCCTGCGGGACCATCGCCGAGGTCGGGCTTACCGGCCAGCTCACGACGGCGGCCGGCGACCTCTCGCACGGCGAGAAACGGAAAGTGGAAATTGCAGTACTGCTGGCGACCGATCCCGCCGTCGTACTGCTCGATGAGCCGATGGCCGGGGTGGCGTCGGGGGACGTCCCGGCCATCACCTCGATTATCCGCGGCCTGCACCGGGACCGCGGCTGCACCGTGCTGATGGTGGAGCACCACATGGACGTTGTCCTGGGGCTCGTGGACCGGGTGGCCGTGATGCACCACGGCAGCCTGCTCGCCCTGGACAGCCCGGAGGCCGTGATGGCGGATCCGGCCGTGCAAAGCGCCTACCTCGGAGAAACCGTATGACCGCCGCAACGACCCCGCGCCCTATCCTCACCGTCGAGCGGCTCACCGCCCACATCGCCGGCCAACAGGTCGTCGAGGATGTCTCGTTCACCGTCCCCGCCACCGGCATCACCGCCCTGCTGGGCCGCAACGGCGTCGGAAAAACCAGCACCATCAAGGCCATCATCGGCCTGATCGACCGTACCGGCGCGGTGGAGCTCGACGGCGTCCGGATCGAGAAGGAGGCGACGTTCAAGATCATCCGCACGGGTGTGGGCTATGTGCCCGAAGACCGCGAAGTCTTCGCCAAACTCACCGTCGCGGAAAACCTCCGGCTCGCCGAGCGCGACTCCGCGCCCCGCCGGCAACTGGTCGATGAGCTCTTCCCGGACCTGCTGGCCCGGTCCGGGCAGATGGCCGGGACCCTCTCCGGCGGCCAGCAGCAAATGGTCTCCCTGGCCCGGGCACTGCTGAACACCAACAAGATCCTGCTGGTCGACGAGCCCACCAAGGGCCTGGCCCCGAAAATCGTCGCCGAGGTCGCCGAAACCCTGGCCGAGGCGGCCAAAACCGTTCCGATCCTGCTGGTCGAACAGAACCTGCACGTGGTCCGCCAACTCGCCGGGGGCGCCGTGGTCCTCTCCGGCGGACGGGTGGTCCACGCCGGCGACGCTTTGGAGTTCCTGGACGACGCGGAGCTGACCCAGCGGCTGCTGGGCGTCTCCGCGGAGAAAGGCGCCGCCCTGTGAGTACCGTGGTCCTGCTGCTCTTTACCGGCCTCGGCCTTGGCGCCCTTTACTTCCTGGTCGCCGCCGGGCTGTCCCTGATCTACGGCCTGATGGGTGTGCTCAACTTTGCCCACGGCGCCTTCCTGACCCTCGGCGCCTTCACCGGCTGGGAAGTGGCCCGGCGCACGGGTTCGGATAACTGGGGCATCTTCCTGCTCTCGCTGCTGGTGGGCGCCGCGGCCGGCGCTGCGTTCGCCGCGTTCACCGAGTTCGTGCTGATCCGCCGGCTGTACCAGCGCCACATCGAACAGGTCCTCATCACCGTAGGACTCTCCCTCGCGGCGGTAGCCCTCTTCGACGGCATCTGGGGCACCGACCCGGTCTTTATCCAGGGCCCGGCCTGGTTCAAGGACACCACCGAAATCCTCGGCGCCCGGATCCCGAACGACCGCTTCGTGTGCATCATCGCCGCCGGACTCGTTCTGCTGGGACTGGTGTTCTTCCTCAAGAAGACCCGCTACGGCATGATCATCCGGGCCGGCGTCGAAAACCGCTCCATGGTCACGGCCCTGGGCATCGACGTCCGGAAGGCGTTTACGCTCGTCTTCACGATCGGCGGTGCCGCCGCCGGCCTCGGCGGGGTGCTCGCCTCGCACTACTTCGGCTACGTCTCACCGCTGCTGGGCGGGTCACTGCTGATCTTCGCCTTCATCGTCACGGTGATCGGCGGCCTGGGCTCACTGCCGGGCGCCGCCATTGCCGCCGTCGCCGTCGCCGTCCTGCAGCAGTTCGCGAACTTCTACCTCGGCGGCACCGGGGACTTCGTCGTCGTCCTGGCGCTCGCGCTCGTGCTGCTGTTCCGTCCCACCGGCCTGCTCGGGAGAACCACATGACCACCGGCACTGAAACCACCGTCGAGAGCCCCGCCGGCCCGCTCCCCGGAGCCGGCCCCGATACCCGGAAGCGTCCGGCCGGGCGGCGGATCGCCGCGGCGGCGGCCGGGCTCGCCGGCATGCTGCTCCTGGTCCTGCTGCCGCTGCTGAACCTGTCCCTCCCCGGGGTGCTGCCCGGCCCCACGTACACCCCCGGGTCCCTGCAACTGCTCGCCATGTGCATGCTCATGGCCGCCGCTGCCCTGACCTACCATTTGCTGCTCGGCGTGGCCGGACTGCTTTCCTTCGGCCACGCCCTGTACTTCGGCGCCGGCGTCTACGGCCTCGCGATCATCCTGCAGAACCTGGACATCCCGCTGCTTCCGGCCATGGGCCTGACCCTGCTGGTGGTGATCGTCCTCGCCCACGTGGTCGGCAGCATCAGCCTGCGCGTCAGCGGTATCCCGTTCGCCATGGTCACCCTGGCCTTCGCGCAGGCGGGGTCGGTGGTGGTCGGCCGGAACCCGGAGGGAACCACGGGCGGCGATGAGGGGCTGACGCTGCGCACCGAGAACCTGCCGGACTTCCTCGTCGGCGTGGTGAACACCCGGAACCTCTATTGGCTGGCGCTGGCGGTGCTTGTGGCCGTGTTCTTCATCGTCACGTGGGTGCAGTCCTCCCGCGCCGGGCACGTGGCGGCCGCGGTCCGCGAGAACGAACTCCGGGTCCGGGTCCTGGGCCTGCAGCCGTACCTCGTGAAACTGCTGGTCTTCGTGGTCTCCGCCGTCCTGGTCAGCATCATCGGCATGGTGTTCCTGCTGCTGCAGAGCGGCGCCGTGCCGCGGGCGATCTCCGCTGACCTGACGATCACGCTGCTTGTCATGGTGGTGCTCGGTGGTGTCGGCTCGCGCTGGGGCGCGGTGATCGGCGGCGTGTTCTACACAATCCTGGACCAGCGGCTCACGACGCTCGCCAACTCGGAGGCCATCCGTTCCCTGCCGGATGTGCTGCGCGTACCGTTGTCTGAGCCGCTGTTCATCCTGGGCAGCCTTTTTATCCTCGTGGTCCTCTTCCTGCCCGGCGGACTGACCGGCACCGCGCAGCGGCTCGCGCAGCGCCGCACCCGCCGTAGCTCCAAGTCCCGCGAGATCCTGGAGGAGAGCGCATGACCGCCACCGACGGACTGCACACCCTTGGCCGGTGGACCACGGACCGGAGCCTCGCGACGCCGCACCGGACCGCCATCGACGATCGCGGCTGCACATTGACCTATGCCGAACTGGAACGGCGTGCCGCGGGTCTCGCCGCGGGCTTCCGGGCCGCCGGATACCGGAACGGGGACCGGATCGCCACCCTCACCGGCAACAGCTCGGATCATGTGGTGGTGTTCTTCGCCTGCGCCAAGGCCGGGCTTGTCCTGGTGCCGCTGTCCTGGCGGCTCTCGCCCCGGGAGGCCGCAGCCCAGTTGGAGCTCGCTGACCCGCAACTGCTGCTGGTCGAAGGCGAACTGGACTCCCTCGCCGCGGCTGCGTGTGCCCGGCTGCCGCGGATGACGCGGACGGCGGCGCTCGGTCCCGGCGGGGTGGAGAAGTCAGTCCCGGCACCCTCGCGCGGACCGGCAGGCCTGCACGGAAATGCGCCGGCGAATGCGCCACGGGAACCGGACACGGGTGCCGTGCACGACGACGACGCGCTGCTGATGATCTTCACGTCCGGCACCGAGGGAGCCAG
>JBFGBS010000029.1:0-11065 GCA_041567475.1 Arthrobacter sp. | reverse complement strand
CGCGATCCGGGTGTGGCCCAGCGCCAACAGGTGCTCGACGGCGGCCACGATACCGGCGGATTCGTCCACCGAAACCGCCGGGAACGGCGAGGCGGCGTCGGGCCGGTTCAGGGTCACGGCCGGGAGCTTGAGTTCCAGGAGCAGCGCGATGCGGGAGTCATGGCGCCGGACATCGGTGAGGATAACGCCGTCGACCCTCCCGTTGTCCACCAGCTTGCGGTAGCAGCGCTCTTCCGCGCCGGGTGCGGTCGCAACGCTCAGGACCAGCGTGTACTCGTCTTCGGCGAGCGCCGTTTCGATGCCGGCGATGAAAGCGGGAAAGAACGGGTCCGTCCCCAGCAGCGATGGATCCCGGGCCACGACCAGCCCGAGGGCGTAGGCCTTGGCCGAGGACAGGCCCTTGGCCCGGAGGTTCGGGGTCCAGCCCAGGTCCTTGGCGACTTTCAGGATGCGGTCCCTGGTGTCCTGGCTGACGCCGGGCTGGCCATTGAGGGCGTAGGAGACGGCACCCTTGCTGACGCCTGCCGCCTGCGCGACGTCGCTGATGGTAACTGCCATGGGGCCGGATCCTCCGGGTTGTGTCCAGTGGCAAGCAAGCGCACTGAACCGGTTAAGTGATTGCAACCACTAAACCGGTTCAGTAGAAATCTGTCAAGCCGCGCCGGAGCACGCTATAACCGCTTGCCACTTGGCTTCGCGGGGGCCGGCAGGGGGTCAGCAGGGAATCAGCAGCCGGGCGGGGAGTACTCGTACGCGCCGGCGTCGGGGATTTTGGTTCCGGCGCAGCCGCCCTTCTGGACGGCGGGGCGTCCGTCCAGGTCCACGCCGGGGGTGCTCGCTGCGACCAGGTCGACCGCGGGGCTTGCCGCCGTCAGGCGGAGATCGTCCGGCGCATCGACGAACCCCGCCGGAGCCGTCGTGGAGGACTTGTCCGGGGTGACATTGCTCGGGCCGTTGAGGACGTTCTGCCGCTCGGTCCACCCCGTCCCGTCCATCCAAAGGGAGTTGCGGACGGCGACCAGGATGTTGCCCCTGATTACGGTCGATGCAGGACACGAGGCATAGCAGACCACCGCCTTGGACTCCGGCCCGTCGAGCCAGACGGTGTTGTGCTCAAAGACCGTGCCGTTCGTCGGCCCGTAGGGGCTCTTCGGTCCGCGGACAATCAGCCCCGCGGTCTTGGCGCAGTCCGTGCCGCACGTAGACCGGACCAGGTTGTAGCTGAACATGTTTCCATCCGCTTTACCGGTGGAACGGCCAATCTCGGAGAAGACGTTGTTGTCCAGCGCCCTGTTGTGATGGATCTTGTTGCGGCTGCCGTTGTAGATCTCGAATGCACCGCCATCCTGGATGAAGTCGTAGGAAGGCGCGGTGGAACCGGTGATGATGTTGCCGGAAAATTCGTTGTCGTTGCCGTTGATCAGGAACCCGAAGGCGCCCGAGTCGTCGCTGCAGGCGACGGCTTGGGCGGTCCCGCAGCCGGTCCCGGGGGTGTTCTCGTTCATGATGTTGTTATCAATGAGGCGGTTGTCCGTGTAGCGCCCGAAGTCCGAACCGTCGCTGACCTTGATGCCCGCCGCATTGCCCTCCGCGACGGAGTTTTTCACGACGCTCCGGTCGCCGTCGATGCTGAATCCCGCATAGCCGCAGCCCGCGGCGCGCAGGCCATCCACGACGACATGGTCACCTACGACCCGCACGCAGCTCCCGGAATCGCCCGCCACGATAGAGGGCGGGTCGCCTTTACCGTAGCTGCCGACGACGATGGGGGCCTCCGCGGTCCCGTTCTGGCCCACGATCAGTCCGCCGCTCCAGGTGTCGCCCCGGCGGAAGCTGACGCGATCGCCGGGCGCCAGGACGGTGCCGTTGATTCGAGCCAGCGATTTCCACGGCGCATCCTCGGAGGTCCCGGAGTTGTCGTCATGGCCGGCATCGCTGACGTAGTAGGCGGTCGGCGCGGCAGCCTTCCGCGTCGCTTCCGCCGGCACCGCTTCCGCCGGCACCGCGGTTACGGGCTCCGCCGCTGCGGGCATGGACGATGGCGACGCCGCCCCTTCCAGGACCCCGGTCAGCAACACAAGCGTCACAAGGGTCGCGATGGTCGTGGGCTTGAGTTTCATACCGTCACCTGGATCCTGGCCTGGGTCCGTCTTGGAGGGTGCTGCCACCTGTCGGCGGACCACGTCGGCACCCGGGGTGGTTAACGCTAGGAGCGGGTCCCGCTCGAGTCAACGGTAGGGACTACTCGTTCCGGCCGGCGACGGGCCGGGCCGCCACACGAAGGCCGCCTCACGAAGGGCGGCCCGCGAAAGGCGGCTCGCCGGGAGCCGCAACACTCCCCCATTGTCGAAATGTTCCTTTTTGCCACTTGACGTTCTAAATTGTGCGATTATGATAGTTAATTATGTGAAGTGCTTCACACGCCGCTGTTTTTCAAAGGAGAAATCATGACCGTCCCCGAAGACGCCCTGCGCACCGCATCCGCCCGCAGCGGCCTGAACCGCCGGACCCTGCTGAAAACCCTCGGCGTCGGCGCCGTGGCCATGGCCGGCATCCCGGCGCTGGCGGCCTGCACGGGCAGCGGCGGGGGCGCCGCCGGCGGCAGCCAGGCCGTGACGTTCGGCTCCGGCGCATCCGATGCCGTCCCGCAGGCCGCCTACAAGGCCGTCACGGACGCGTTCACGAAGAAGAGCGGCGTGGAAGTCCGCACCAACGTGGTCCCCCACAACGACTTCCAGAACAAGATCAACACCTACCTCCAGGGCAGCCCGGATGACACCTTCACCTGGTTCTCGGGCTACCGCATGCAGTACTACGCGGACAAGGGCCTGCTGGCGCCCATCGACGATGTCTGGGAGAAAATCGGCGGGAACTTCTCCGAGGGCATGAAGAAGGCCTCCACCGGCCTGGACGGCAAGATGTACTTCGTCCCGAACTACAACTACCCCTGGGGATTCTTCTACCGCAAGAGCCTGTGGGCCGAAAAGGGCTACGAAGTTCCCGTCACGTTCGACGAGCTGCTCACGCTCTCGAAGAAGATGCAGGCCGACGGCCTCATCCCGATCGAATTCGCGGACAAGGACGGCTGGCCCGCGATGGGCACGTTCGACTACATCAACATGCGCCTCAACGGCTACCAGTTCCACATGGACCTCACGGCCCACAAAGAGTCCTGGGACCAGAAGAAGGTCAGCGACGTCTTCGATACCTGGAAGGCCATGCTGCCCTACCAGAACCCCAACGCCCTGGGCATGACCTGGCAGGACTCCGCGAAGAACATCGCCGACAAGAAATCCGGCATGTACCTGCTCGGCTCCTTCCTGACCCAGCAGTACACGGATCAGGCCATCGCCGATGACATCGACTTCTTCCCGTTCCCGGAGATCGCCATGGAGGGCCGCGACGCGGTCGAGGCGCCCATTGACGGCCTGCTGCTGACCAAGAAGGGCGGCGAGAACCAGTCCGCCCGTGACTTCATGGCCTACCTCGGCACCCCCGAAGCCCAGGACGTCTACCAGTCGGTCGACACCGCGAACATCGCCGCAGCCAAGGGCGTCGATACGTCCAAGTACTCGCCCCTGACCCAGAAGATGGCCGACGTGATCGCCAACGCCAAGAGCATCAGCCAGTTCTTCGACCGCGACGCCCTGCCCGCGATGGCGAACAACGTGATGATCCCGGCCCTGCAGACCTTCATCAAGGACGGCAGCGTCGATATCAAGAACCTGGAAGCCCAGGCGGCTGCGCTCTACGCCGCCCAGTAGCGGCAACGCCACCCGGCCACAACGAGCCAGAACAAACCAAGCAAGGAATAGTTTTGTGACTACCTCAACCGAAAAGAGCCCCGCCCGGGCGCAGCGGCCCGCCGCCGCCCCGGCGGGGCGGGTCAAGCGGCTGTCCCGCCGTGATAAGTGGGTGCTGGCCTTTATGGTCGGCCTGCCCACGCTGATTCAGCTGACGCTGGTCTGGATCCCGACACTGCTCTCCGCTGCCCTGTCCTTCACCCGGTGGAACGGCCTGAGCCTGGAGGACATCAAGCCCGCGGGCGTGGACAACTACGAGTTCATTGCGCAGAACTATCCCCCGTTCTGGCCCGCGGTCCAGCACAACGTGCTGTGGCTGGCCTTCCTCGCCCTCATCGCCACGCCCCTGGGTCTCCTGCTGGCCATCCTGCTGGATCAGAACATCCGCGGCTCCAAGATCTACCAGAGCATCTTCTTCACCCCCGTGATGCTCTCCCTTGCCCTGGTCGGCGTGATCTGGCAGCTTTTCTACAACCGGGACAGCGGCCTCCTGAACTTCCTCCTCGGCACCGCCGGCACGCCCCAGGCCGTCGACTGGTTCGGCGACTCGTCCGTCAACATCTGGGCCGCCCTGGTCGCCGCCACCTGGCGCCACGCCGGCTACGTCATGATCCTGTACTTAGCCGGACTCAAGGGCGTCGACCCCACCCTCCGGGAAGCCGCACAGATTGACGGCGCCAATGCCGTTCAGACCTTCTTCCGGGTCATCTTCCCGGCCATGCGCCCGGTCAACATCATCATCATCGTCATCACGGTGATTGAGTCCCTCCGCGCCTTCGACATCGTCTACGTCATCAACCGCGGCACCAACGGCCTGGAACTCATCAGCGCCCTCGTGATCCAGAACCTCGTCGGCGAGGGACAAGTGATCGGCGTCGGGTCTGCCCTGGCCGTGATCCTCCTGGTCATCTCGCTGGTCCCCATTACGTTCTACCTGTCCCGCGCCTTCGGAAAGGACAAAGAGGCATGAGCATCATCAACCCGGCCCATGCCGCAACCGCCGGCACCGAGCCAGCCACGTCAGCCGGCAACGGCACCCCCGGACGTCCCGGCAAGAACAAGAAGCCCGCCAAGCGCCACTACGGCATCCACATCTTCCTGACCGTGCTCGCCGTCATGTGGCTTATACCGCTGGTGTGGACGATCTTCACCTCGCTGCGGCCAAAGGCCGACACCGACAAGTACGGCTACTTCAGCTTCGAAGGAGCCTTCAACTTCGATAACTTCGTCCGGGCCTGGACGCCGGGCGGCTTCGCGCAGTACGCGTGGAACTCCGCGCTGATCACCATCCCGTCCGTGATCCTCATTCTGTTCTTCTCCTCAATGATGGCGTTCGCGGTCAGCCGGGTGAAGTGGAAGTTCAACATCACCCTCCTGATCATGTTCACCGCCGGCAACCTGCTCCCGCCCCAGGTCCTGGCGGCCCCGCTGTTCCAGATGTTCAAGCTCGCCGAACTGCCCTACAGCGTCAGCGACTCGGGCAGCCTGCTGAACACCTACATCGGTGTGATCGCCGTCGACACCGCCTTCCAGATCGGCTTCGTCACCTTCGTCCTCTCGAACTACATGAAGGCGCTCTCGCACGAACTGACCGAGGCGGCGCTCGTCGACGGCGCCGGCATCTGGCGCCAGTACTGGGAGATCATCCTCCCGTTGTGCCGGCCCGCGCTGGCCGCGATGGGCACCCTGGAAGTCATCTTTGTCTATAACGACTTCTTCTGGCCGCTGCTGTTCCTCCAGAGCGGAGACCGCCTGCCGCTCACCACGGCCGTCAACAACCTGCAGGGCCAGTTCCTCTCCGATTACAACCTGATCGCAGCCGGCGCCATGATCACGGCAATCCCGGCACTGGTGATCTATCTCCTGCTCCAGAAGCACTTTGTGGCCGGCCTGACCCTCGGCTCGAGTAAAGGATAATCGTGGACAGCAACACCGCCGGAACCGGGCCCACTCCCCCGCAGCGGCCCGGATCCGCCGCTGCGTCCATCACCCAGCACCGCCAGTAAGGACCAGATATGCTCGCCGCAGCCCGCCATTCCGCCATCGTCGCCGAAGTCCAGCGTGAGCGGATTGTCCGTGTCGCTGACCTGGCCCAGTTGCTGGGCGTCTCGCTCATGACGGTCCGGCGGGACATTGAGGCACTGGACGCGGCGGGCCTGCTGGAGAAGATCCACGGCGGTGCGAAGCTGCCCGGCGGGGCCGGCACCCACGAGCCCGGCTTCGAACTCAAGGCGACTGAGCTGCAAGCCGAAAAGATGGCCATCGCCGGCGAGGCCGCGGCCCAGGTGCGCGAAGGGATGGCGGTGGGGCTCAGCGCCGGCACCACCACGTGGGCGCTCGCCCAACTCCTCGCCGCCGGGCCGCGGATCACCGTGGTCACCAACTCAATCCGCGTCGCCGACGCGTTCCAGGCGGGCGGCTCGCAGTCCACCGTGATCATCATCGGCGGCCAGCGCACTCCCTCCGATGCGCTGGTCGGGCCGCTCGCCACCGCAGCCCTGCACCAACTCCACCTGGACGTGCTCTTCCTCGGCGTCCACGGCGTGGACGCCGAGGCCGGCTTCACCACGCCCAACGTGTTGGAAGCCGAAACGAACCGGGCCTTCGTCGCGGCCGCCCGCCGCGTCGTGGTCCTGGCCGACCACACCAAATGGGGAACCCTGGGGATCAGCAGTTTCGCGGGCCTGGAAGACGCCGACGAAATCATCAGCGACGACGGCCTGCCCGGCGAAGCGCGGCGGATCCTCGGCGAACGCGTCGGCCGGCTGCGCCTCGCCACGCTGAGCACCGCCGACTAACCGATATCCCCACCCGCTTTGATCCCTGTCCCCTCCCCGAACCGGGCGCCCGCCGCCTGACGATGATGCCTGGAGCTGCTTTGACCGTCCTGCAATCCACCCCTGCCGCCGGCACGACCGCCCTCAAGCCGCTGTACCTGCGCCGCTCCGGGACCGCGCTGCTGATCGATTTCAGCACCGGCGAACCCGCTGTCCTGCACTTCGGCGCCGATCTGGGCACGCCCCTTCCGGATCTGACCCTCCTGGGTGCGCCCGTGGCGCCCTCGGCCCTGGATATCCCCGTGACGCTGGGCCTCATTCCGCAGGGTTCCTCCGGCTGGCGGGGACGCCCCGGCCTTCGCGGGCACCGGGAGGGCGGCGCATTCTCGGCCCGGCTTCGGGTTGTGTCGGCAACGCTGGAGGACAGCGGGGCCGCCAGTTCCGCCGTCATTACGCAAACCGACGACACCGCCGGAATCACCGTCCGGACCGACATCCGGATCAATGAGGGCGGGCTTGTGCAGCTCCGGCACACCCTGGCGAACGAGGGCAGCAACAACTACTCCCTTGAAGAGCTGGCCCTGACGCTGCCGCTGGGCCGACCGGCGACCGAGGTCCTGGACCTGACCGGCCGCTGGTGCCGCGAATCCCACCCGCAGCGGCTCCCGCTGCGGCAGGGCACCTGGGTACGCTCGGGCCGGCACGGGCGCACCGGCCACGACGCGTCGCTGCTTCTGGCCGCGGGCACGGCGAACTTCGGCAACCGGCACGGCCAGGTCTGGGCCGTGCACCTGGGCTGGAGCGGGAACCACGAGAGCTTCATCGACACGATCGGCGACGGCCGGTCCGTTATTGGCGCGGCCGAACTGCTCGGCCCGGCCGAGATCACGCTCGAACCCGGCGGCACCTACGAGACGCCCTGGCTCTTCGCCGCCTATTCCGACGCCGGCCTGGACGGCATCAGCGAGGCGTTCTACACCTGGTTCCGTGCCCGCCCGCACCACCCCGGCGCGCGCTCCGGCAAACCCCGGCCCGTGGTGCTCAACGTCTGGGAAGCGGTCTACTTCGACCACCGGCTGCCCGTCCTGCTCGAGCTGGCGGAAGCCGCCGCTGCGCTCGGCGTCGAACGGTACGTCCTCGACGACGGCTGGTTCCGTCACCGCCGCAACGACCAGGCCGGCCTCGGCGACTGGTACATCGACGATGAGCTCTGGCCGGACGGCCTGACCCCGCTGATCGACGCCGTCACCGGGCACGGCATGGAGTTCGGGCTGTGGGTCGAACCCGAAATGATCAACGAAGATTCCGATCTGGCCCGCGCCCACCCGGACTGGATCTCCGGCCCGGCCCGGCCGGACACCGGCACGGGCCGGCTGCCGGAGCGCTGGCGCAACCAGCAGGTCCTGGACCTGGTCAACCCGGAGGCCTGGCAGTACATCTATGACCGGCTGGATGACCTCCTGAGCACCAACCGGATCAGCTACCTCAAATGGGACCAGAACCGGGACCTGACAGAGATGGGCCACAACGGCGCGGCCTCGGTTCATGCCCAGACGCTCGCGGTCTACCGGCTGCTGGATGCGCTGCGCACGGCACACCCCGGCGTCGAAATCGAAAGCTGCTCCTCCGGGGGTGCCCGGGTGGACCTTGGCATCCTGGAACGCACGGACCGGGTCTGGGGTTCGGACTGCAACGATGCCCTGGAACGCCAGACGATCCAGCGGTGGACCGGCATGGTGGTGCCGCCGGAGCTCGTGGGCTCGCATATCGGCCCGACCACCTCGCACACCACGGCCCGCACCCACGAACTGTCATTCCGGGCCCTCACGGCGCTCTTCGGGCACTTCGGCATGGAGTGGGATCTCCGCCAGCTCAATGCCAGCGAGCGCGGGGAGCTCGCGGCGGCGATCGAACTCTACAAGGACAAACGCGGCCTGCTGCACAGTGGCCGCATGGTGCGGGCCGACGAGCCCGATCCGTCCCTGCTGCTGCACGGGGTCGTCTCCCCCGACGGCGACGAGGCGCTGTTCGCGCTCGTGTCCGTGGCGACGTCGTTCTCCGAGGTCCCCGGCCACGTCGCCCTGCCCGGCCTGGCACCGGCCACGACCTACCGCGTCGAACTGGTGTACCCGGCCGCCGGCCAGGGCCACACCTTCACGCAGGTCCGTCCCCCGGCGTGGGTAGCCTCCGGCGTCGAGGCCACCGGCCGGTTCCTGGCCGAGGCCGGGCTGCCGATGCCGGTCCTGAATCCGGAACACGGGGTGCTCCTGAGCGTCCGCGCGGTTAAGCCTGCCGGTACGCAGACTCCTGACGCGGCCGGGGCGCGTGGCTAGCATGGCCGGCATCACCAAGCGGGAATTCACGCTCTCCGACGGGCGCGACATCATCTACTTCGATGACGCGGACACGGCCCTGTCCCCCGAACGGGCTCCTGACCTGCGCGCACCGGCGGTCCGCCCGCCGACGGCGTCGATGCGCCAGGATGTCCTGACCGGCGAATGGATTACCGTCGCGTCGGCGCGGCAGAACCGCGTGATGCTGCCGCCGGCGCACTTGGATCCCTTGGCCCCGGCGACGGCGGACAACCTCTCCGAAGTCCCGAGCCTGTACGACGTGGCCGTCTTCGAGAACAAGTCCCCGTCCTTCGGGCCGGAACTGACGGGCCCCGAGGCCCCGGCCGGGCTGGAGGATCTGGACGCGATCGGCCTGGGCCGCAGCCGGACGTCCGTGGGCCGGTGTGAAGTGGTGTGCTTCTCGCCCGAACACACCGGCTCGCTCGGAGCGATGTCACAGTCACGGATGCGGACCGTCGTGGAGGCCTGGGCGGATCGGACGGCCGTATTGTCCGCCCTGCCCGGCGTCGAGCAGGTGTTTCCGTTCGAGAACCGTGGCGAGGCCATCGGAGTCACCCTGCACCACCCGCACGGGCAGATCTATGCCTATCCCTTCATCACGCCGCGGACCGCGCAACTGATCCGGTCCGTCGAGCGCTACGGTCCGACCCTGTTTGAGGACATCCTTGCCTCCGAGCAGAAGTCCGAGCGGGTGATCCTCCAGGGCGAGCACTGGACGGCGTTTGTGCCGTTCGCGGCCCGCTGGCCGCTGGAAGTCCACATCCTGCCGCACCGGCACGTGCCGGACCTCGCGGCCACCACGGCCGGGGAACGCGACGAGTTCTCCCGGCTGTACGGCGAACTCCTGCGGGGCGTGGACGCCTTGTACACCACCCCGACACCCTATATTTCGGCGTGGCACCAGGCCCCGGTGCACTCGCACCGGGACGAAATCCGGCTGATGCTGCAGCTGACCTCACCGCGCCGGGAGGAATCGAAGCTGAAGTTCCTGGCCGGGTCCGAGGCGGCGATGGGCGCGTTCATCGCGGACATCCCGCCGGAAACGTCCGCGGCGCGGCTCCGGGAAGCCCTCGCGGGCCTCAACCCGGCGGGCTGAGAAGGCCGTTCTAGACCCGGACGAGTCCGACGGCCTCGGCCAGGAGCTGCACGGAGCGAAGCCGTCCCTCCGTGTCCGTGCTCTGGTGCGCGACGATCAGTTCATCGGCGTCGGCGTGGGCGGCAAACCCGTCCAGGTACTCGCGCACGGCGTCCGGGGTGCCGACGGCCGAGTACGTCATCATCTGGGACACGTGCTGGCCCTGCGGCGAGTCCAGGATCATATCCGCCTCGTCATCACTGAAGACCCTGCCGTTGCCGAAGAACAGCGACACCCGGGCACGCTTGGTCGCCTGGAACATGGACTGCGCCTCGGCCGCGGAATCGGCGGCGATGACGTTGACGCCGGCGATCACGTGCGGGGCATCAAGCTGCGCCGAGGCCCTGAAATCGCGCCGGTAGGCCGCGACGGCATCCTGCAGGGCGTTGGGCGCGAAGTGCGAGGCAAAGGCGTAAGGCAGGCCAAGCTGCGCGGCCAGCTTGGCTCCGAACAGCGAGGATCCGAGGATGTACAGCGGTACGTCCGTGCCCTTGCCGGGGACGGCCTCGACGCCCGGGATGCGGGTGGGGCCGGTCAGGTAGCCCTGCAGTTCCAGCACGTCCTGCGGGAAGCTGTCCGACGACGCCGGGTCACGGCGGAGGGCCCGCATCGTGTTCTGGTCGCTGCCGGGGGCCCGGCCCAGGCCCAGGTCGATGCGGCCCGGGTGCAGTATTTCCAGGGTGCCGAACTGTTCCGCAATGGTCAGCGGGGAATGGTTGGGCAACATGACGCCGCCGGCACCGAGCCGGATGCGGGAGGTGTGCGCGGCGACGTGGGCAATCAGGACGCTGGTCGCGGAGGATGCGATCGCGGACATATTGTGGTGCTCGGCATACCAGATTCTCCGGTAGCCGAGCTCTTCGGCCAGTTGTGCCATGGCAACGCTGCCGGCGAAGCTGTCCGCCGCCGTCTGGCCCTTGCCGATGGTGGCCAGATCAAGGATGGAAAGCGGAACAGTCACGGATAAACCGGCCTTTCATTGCGGGGTTGTCGGCG
>JBFGBS010000028.1:0-11306 GCA_041567475.1 Arthrobacter sp. | reverse complement strand
GGACGTCAAGCTTGACGCCCTGCAGGCCCGCCTGGTGCGCCGCCCGAAGCGCTCCGAGGTTCCCGTAACCTGCGAAGAGCAGCTCGTCGTGGAATTCTACGCACGCTAGATCCAAGGCACGACCTACAAAGAAGCCCGTGGCAAGCGCCGCGGGCTTCTTTGTATGTAAGGTACTGGGGGGAGTTCCCGGGTTGCCGGAAGTGCCCCGCGGCCATTCCCGACGGGAACTGACGCACGACACAGGTAACCACTGCAGTCCAAGGAGATGATTGACGATGTCTGGTGGCGATATTGCCGGCCTGGTAGCGGCCGGGGTGTTTGCACTGCTGGTCCTGTTGCTTGCCGTCCCGATCCTTAAGCTCGGAGGCGTCTTCGACGAGGTGCGCGGCTCCATCCGCTCGCTCAGCAATGGCGCCACGCCGCTGCTCGACGAGGTCACGGCCACCGTCTCCACCACCAACGAGCAGCTCAAAAAGGTCGACGGGATCGCCTCCAACGTCTCGGACGCGTCGGCCAACATTTCCGCCCTGTCCTCGCTCGTCGCCGCGACCGTCGGGTCGCCGCTGATCAAGGTTGCCGCCTTCAGCTACGGCGTCCGTACCGCGTTCGGCGCCCGGAAAAAACCCGCCACCGGCCGCCGTAGCCGCTAAGCACTGCTGGAGAACCTGACATGAAGAGAATTATCTGGATGGGCATCGGCGTCGCGATCGGCGTCATCGCGTTCCGCAAGATCACCGAGGCACAGTCCGCGCTCGGCCCCGAAGGGCTGAACCGGGCCGTCGGACGGCTTGCCGACGGCATCTACGACTTCGCCGACGCCGTCCGGGAAGGTATGAGCGAACGGGAAACCGAGCTCCGTGCCGCCCTCGGCGTGGATGCAACGGGCTCCGGCCGGGATGCGGCCCGGCGCTAGCCGGGAGAGAATTAGCCATAACGATGTCCGGAAGGGCATCCCGGTGCGGCCGCCACGGCCGGGTCCACGCCGGAAATGAACCGGTCCCGCGGTGCTACCCGGGACCCCACTACGCAGTGAATACTGAAGGGTAAGAAAACAGCTCATGAAGTCGCAGGAGATCACCAAGCGCTGGATCGACTTTTTTGTCAGCAAGGGCCACACCGCGGTTCCCTCCGCCTCCCTGGTCTCCAGTGATCCCTCTCTGCTGTTCACGGTGGCCGGCATGGTGCCGTTCATCCCTTACCTGACGGCACGCGAGGAAGCCCCCTACAACCGGGCCACCAGCGTGCAGAAGTGCATCCGCACCGGCGACATCGAGGAAGTCGGCAAAACGGCACGCCACGGCACGTTCTTCCAGATGTGCGGCAACTTCTCCTTCGGCGACTACTTCAAGGAAGACGCCATCAAGTTCGCCTGGGAGCTGCTGACCACGGGCGTCGACGACGGCGGCTACGGGCTTGCGCCCGAGCGGCTGTGGGTCACCGTCTACGAAGAAGACGACGAGGCCAAGGACCTGTGGCTGAAGCACACCGGCGTGCCGGCCGAGCGGATCCAGCGGATGGGCAAGGCGGACAACTACTGGTCCACCGGCCAGCCCGGTCCCGCCGGCCCGTGTTCGGAAATCTACTACGACCGGGGACCGGCGTACGGTGTCGAGGGCGGACCGTTGGCCGACGAGACCCGCTACATCGAAATCTGGAACCTGGTCTTTATGCAGTTCCAGATCGACAACGTCCGCTCCAAGGTCGACTTCGACATCACCGGGGAACTGCCGAAGAAGAACATCGATACGGGCCTCGGCATGGAGCGCCTCGCGATGATCCTGCAGGGCGTCGAGAACATGTACGAGACCGACCAGGTCCGGCCCGTCATCGACAAGGCCGCGGAGCTCTCCGGCAAGGAATACACCTCGGCCGAAACCGCCGATGACCCGCACCACACCGACGATGTCCGGATGCGCGTGGTGGCCGACCACATCCGCTCGGCCCTGATGCTGATCGCCGACGGCGTCACGCCCTCCAACGAAGGCCGCGGCTACGTCCTGCGCCGCCTGATCCGCCGTGCCGTGCGCTCGATGCGCCTCCTGGGCGTCGAGAAGGCCTGCCTGCCGGACCTGCTGCCGGCCTCCCGGGACGCCATGAAGGGCGTCTACCCGATCGTCGGGACCGACTTTGACCGCATCAGCCGGATCGCCTACGCCGAGGAGAAAGCGTTCCTGCGGACCATCGCCTCGGGCACCGCCCGGCTCGAAGACGCCGTCAAGGACTCCAAGGCAGCCGGCCGGCCGCTCTCCGGGGCCGACGCGTTCGCACTGCATGACACCTACGGCTTCCCGATCGACCTCACCCTCGAAATGGCCGAGGAAGCCGGACTCAAGGTCGACGAGCCCGAATTCCGCAAGCTGATGCTCGAGCAGCGCCAGCGCGCCCAGGCCGACGCCAAGGGCAAAAAGGGTGCCCACGCCGACCTCTCGGCTTTCCAGGAACTGCTGGCCGCCGGCGAGACCGTCTTCACCGGGTACACCGAACTTCAGGGCGAATCGAAAGTCCGCGGCATTCTCTCCGCCGGACGCAAGGTGAACCAGGCCTCCACCGGGGATGAGATCGAACTGGTCCTGGCCGAGACACCGTTCTACGCCGAAGCCGGCGGCCAGTCCGCCGACACCGGGCTGATCACCGGCGACGGCTTCGTCGTCGAGGTCCTGGACGTCCAGCGCCCGATCAAGGGCCTGAGCGTTCACAAGGCGATCGTCCGGGAGGGCGAAATCGGTGCCGACTCCATGGTCCGGGCCGCCGTGGACCGGGAGCGCCGGCACGCCGCGGAGCAGGCCCACACCGGCACCCACATCGTGCACGCAGCCCTGCACCAGATCCTCGGCCCGGAAGCCCTCCAGCGGGGCTCGTTCAACAAGGCCGGCTACCTGCGCTTCGACTTCGCCTGGGGCGAAGGCCTCAGCGCCGCCACCCGGTCCGAAATCGAGGAAGTGTCCAACATTGCCATCCGGAACAACTTCCGGGTGGAAACGAAGGTGATGGGCCTCGCCGAGGCCAAGGCACTCGGAGCCATGGCACTCTTCGGCGAAAACTACGGCAACGAGGTCCGCGTCGTGGAAATCGACGGCGCCTGGTCCCGTGAACTGTGCGGCGGCACCCACGTCGAGAACACGTCGCTGATCGGCAGCCTGTCGTTGCTCGGTGAGCAGTCCGTCGGCTCGGGAAACCGCCGGGTGGAAGCCTTCGTCGGGATGGACGCGTTCCGGCACCTCGCGGCCGAGCGCGCCCTCGTCACTGAACTCACCGAGATGCTCAAGGTCCCCTCGGGACTGCTCACGGACCGGATCGCCAGCACCCTCGCCAAGCTCAAGACCGCCGAGAAGGAGCTGGAACGGCTCCGCAAGGAACAGCGTTCAGCCGCTGCCGCGCAGCTCGTCGGGACGGCAACAGACGCCGCCGGCATCACCGTCATCGCCCACGACGCCGGCCAGGTCAGCGGCGCGGACGACCTCCGCGGCCTCGCCCTGGACCTGCGCACCCGGCTCGGGTCCGCAGCCAGCGCCGTCGCCGTGGCCGGCGTCAGCAATGACCGCCCGGTGATCCTGATCGCCACCAACGACGCCGCCCGTGCCGCCGGAGTGAAGGCCGGCGCCCTCGTGCGCCTCGCGGCCGGCATCCTTGGCGGCGGCGGCGGAGGCAAGGACGATGTCGCGCAGGGCGGCGGCACGGACGCATCCAAGGTCGGTGCAGCCCTCAGCGCCGTCGTGGATGCCATTACCCGCCGATAACCGGACGTTCCGTGACTGAAGCTGCCGTGCCGCCGGGCTACCCCCGCGGTGTGAAACTCGGGGTCGACGTGGGCACCGTGCGGGTCGGCGTCGCCGTCTGCGACCCGGACGGCATCCTGGCCACCCCGCTGCGCACCCTTGCCCGCAATCCGAAGAAGAACACGGACGTGCGCATCCTTGCGGCCCTGGCCGGCGAGCTGAGCGCCGTCGAGATCTTCGTCGGACTGCCGCGGACCATGAAGGGCGAGGAACATGCCTCGGCCCGGATGGCCACCGAGTATGCGACGCTGTTGGCCGGAGCCCTGCGGGCCACCGGATCCGACGTGCCCGTGCTCCTCGTGGACGAGCGGCTCAGCACCGTTTCGGCCCACCGCGACCTGCGCCAGGCTGGCATGAGCAGCAAGGACCACCGTAGAGTTGTGGATCAGGTAGCGGCCGCGGGTATCCTGCAACATGCAATCGATATGCAAAAAGCCAGGGGGACGGAGGTCGGGGTCCGCGTCAAAGCGGAGCCCGTTCCGGGGCAGGCAGGCGACGGCGCACCCGCCGACACGGTGGTGCGCGGGCAGCCAGAGCAAGGGACGGCAGAACAAGGGCCGGCAGAACACACACGATCCTCGCACCATGGAAGGCAACAGTGAGCCCCGTCAATAGTGATGACTCCGCCGGTGAGATTCTTGGCGACGACGGCCGGCCGCTGACGCGCAAGGAGATCAGGGCCAGGGAGAAGCTCCTGGCCACCCAGGGGCACAGCATCATCCCGCCGCAGGCCTTCGAAACCGGCCCGGCCGGGACCCCGACGCCGCAGGAACCTGCCCAGCCGGATCAGCCCGCCGAACAGACCGAGGCGGCACCGCCCGCTGAACAGGCTGAGCCTGCCGAACAGGCGGAGCCTGCCGAACAGGCGGAGCCTGCCCAACAAGCGGAGATGGCAGAGCCGCCGACGGCGATGCAGCCCGCGCAGCCACCGGCGGCCAGCTCCGCCGTTCACGAGTCCACGCACGAGTCCGTGCAGGACGGGGACGCACCGGAGCTCTCCGCGCCGGACCACGGCGACGCAGCACCGTCGGTGCACGACGCGGCAACGACGGCTCTTTACACCGTTGCGGCCGGGGATCCGGCACCCGCAGCGGTCAGCCGCTACTACGACCAGCACGAGGACGCGCCCACCGGTCCGTACGCCGAAACCGAGGCGCATTATGTTTACCAGGATTCCGGGCTCCACCCGGCCGGCACTTACCCGTCTGACGGGCAGTACCCGGCGGATTATGACGATGAAGCCGGAGAGGACCTGATGGCGCGGGCCGCCAGCCGTGCCCCCAAGGGCCCGTCCAAGAAGATCCGGCGCCGTCGCCGCTTCCTGGCACTGGTTTTGACCCTGACCATTTTTGTTGTGGCCTTTTCCGTCGGCGCGCAATTCCTGAAGCCCCTTCTCGGTGCCGATACGGTCGCCGATTACCCGGGACCCGGAACCGGCGAGGTGACGATCACCGTGCCGCCCGGTGCCGGCCCGAAGGCGATTGCCACCGAACTGCAGGAGAAGAATGTTGTGGCCAGCGCCGACGCGTTCCTCAAGGAATTCATTGCGGCCGGCGGGTCCCTGAACCCGGGCGATTTCTCGATGCGCCTGGAGATGAAGAACTCGGACGCCGTCGCGGCCCTGATGGACGAGGCCCAGGGCAAGGTGATGTACATCGCCTTGAGCGCCGGTTTGCGCATCAACGAATCGCTCCAGGCGATCTCTGAGGGGAGCGGAGTCTCCGTCCCCGAGCTGACGGCGCTCAGCAACGAACCCGCCCAGTTCGGCGTCCCGGAGCAGGCGAAGAACCTCGAGGGTTTCCTCGCCCCGGGGGAGTACCGCTTCCCGCTGGGCACCTCCGCCACGGAAATCCTGCAGCAGCTCGTCTCCACCACCCTGGACGAGCTCAAGGAACAGGGCATCACCGATCCGGCCAAGCAGTATGACGTCATCACCGTCGCCAGCATTGTCCAGGCGGAAGGCGGCCAGGCCGAATACAGGGATGTTGCCGGCGCCATCTACAACCGGCTCAAGCCCACCAACACCGAAACCAACGGACTCATCCAGTCCGATGCCACCGTCACGTACGGGCTTGGCATCCGGAGCTTCCACATCGACGAGGACCAGAAGGCCGATAAAACCAACCCGTACAACACGTACGCCAACACCGGCCTGCCCGCCGGTCCGATCGGTTCCCCCGGCAAAACGGCCATCGACGCCGCCGCCAAGCCAGCGGACAACGATTACCTGTACTGGGTGACCATCAACCTGGACACCAAGGAAACCAAGTTCTCGTCCACCCTGGCCCAGCACAACGTCTACGTGGCGCAGTACAACGCCTGGTGCAACGACAACCCCGGACGCTGCGTATGACGCGACGGGCGGCCGTCCTGGGCCATCCGATCGGCCACTCGAAGTCCCCGGCGCTGCATCAGGCGGCCTACGCGGCGCTGGCCGTGGAGATCGGCTACACGGCGATCGACGTCCCGGCGGCAGCCCTGCCGGATTTTATGACCCGCCTCCGGCAGGAGATGGAATCCGGCGCGGACTGGCGCGGGCTGTCCGTGACGATGCCGCTGAAGTCGGCCATGGTCGGCCAGGTCGACGAGGTCCGTGGGGTGGCCCGCGCGCTCGGCGTCATCAACACGGTCGTGTGTGACCGGGACAGCCCTGGCGGCGGTCCGGCCCGGCTGATCGGGTACAACACGGACGTCACCGGCATTCTCAACGCCCTGCGGTACGCGGGTGCGGCCTCCGAGCCCGAGGCCGTTGTCCTCGGCGGCGGCGGGACCGCGGCCGCGGCCATCGCCGCACTCCAGGAACTCGGCGCGACGTCCGCCGCCATCTATGTGCGGGACGTGACCCGGGCCGTCGAGGCCCGTGCCGCGGCAGCCGCGCTCGGGTTCCCGATCGGCGTGTATCCGATCGCCGGCGCGGCGGCCGCCATGGCCGCCGCCGACGTCGTGATCTCCACCCTGCCGCCGCGGGCCGCGGACCCGCAGGCCGAGGCCCTGGGCCGGGAACTGGCAGGACGCTCCGAACCGGGGGCCGAGAGGGCCGTGCCGGGTGTGCTGCTGGACGTCGCCTACGATCCCTGGCCCAGCCGCATTGCCGCGGTCTGGCAGGAGGCGGGCGGGACGGTTGTCCCCGGGATCGAAATGCTGATCTACCAGGCGGTGGAGCAGGTACGCCGCTTCACCGGGCTGGACGGGGCCGTACCGGCCGAAGTCATAGATGTGATGTGTGACGCAGTCGGGGCTCCCCGGCGGGTGTTCTAAGTGCCGGACATGGCAGGATGGATTTTATGTTGCGTTGGTTGACTGCCGGAGAATCCCATGGGCCGGCCCTGGTCGGAATTATTGAAGGCGTGCCCGCCGGGGTCGAGCTCACGAGCGACCGGATCGGTGAGGCATTGGCCCGGCGGCGCCTCGGCTACGGCCGCGGCGCACGGATGAAATTTGAGCAGGACGTCGTGACGATCCTCGGCGGCGTCCGGCACGGGCTGACGCAGGGCGGCCCCGTCGCCATCCAGGTCGGCAACACCGAATGGCCCAAATGGGAACAGATCATGTCCGCGGACCCGGTTGACCCCGAGATCCTCGCCGACCAGGCGCGCAACGCGCCGCTGACCCGGCCCCGGCCCGGCCACGCCGACTTCACCGGCATGCAGAAGTACGGCTTCGACGAGGCCCGTCCCGTCCTCGAACGTGCCAGCGCCCGCGAGACCGCCACCCGGGTTGCCCTCGGCACCGTTGCCTCGGCCTTCCTGAGGCAGCTGGGCATCGAACTGGTGTCCCATACCGTCTCCATTGCCAGCGTCGCCGTACCCGAAGGCCGGCCCCTGCCGCTGCCCGGCGACGTGATTGCGCTCGACACCGACCCCCTGCGCTGCTTCGACCGCGAAACCTCCGACGCCATGGTCGCCGAAGTCGACATCGCGCACAAGGAAGGCGAAACGCTCGGCGGTGTGGTCGAAGTGCTCGCCTACGGCCTGCCGCCCGGATTGGGCAGCTACGTCCACTGGGACCGCCGCCTCGATTCCCGCCTTGCCGCCGCCCTGATGGGCATCCAGGCGATCAAGGGAGTGGAAGTCGGCGACGGCTTCCTGACCGCCGCACGCCGCGGCTCGGCCGCGCACGATGAAATCGTCAAGGACTCCGCGGGCAGGATCATCCGCACGAGCAACCGCGCCGGCGGGATCGAAGGCGGCATGAGCATCGGGGACGTACTGCGGGTGCGGGCCGCCATGAAACCGATTGCCACGGTGCCCAGGGCGCTCAAGACCATTGACGTCAGTACCGGCGAGGCAGCCAAGGCCCATCACCAGCGCTCGGACGTCTGTGCCGTCCCGGCCGCCGGCGTAGTCGCCGAAGCCATGGTTGCGCTGGTCCTGGCCGAAGCCGTGACGGAAAAGTTCGGCGGAGACTCCGTCGAGGAGACCCGCCGGAACATCCAGGGATACCTCGCCAGCATTCCGGCGTCCCTGGACACGATCGGGCAGTAAGTGCAGGCACGCAGTCCTCGCCGTCCCGGCACTGCAGGGCCGGACGCCCCGGCCGGGCCGCCGGTCGTCCTGATCGGACCGATGGCCGTCGGCAAGTCTGCCATCGGCCGCCAGCTGGCCAACCACCGGGCGGCAACGTTCGTGGATACCGACGAGCTCATCGTCGGCCAGCACGGCCCCATCGCGGAAATCTTCGCCAGCAGGGGAGAGCCGGCATTCCGCGAGATCGAAGCCCGTGCCGTTGCCCAGGCGCTCGAGAAAACGCGGGGAAGCAGCGCCGTCATTTCGCTGGGCGGCGGGGCCGTCCTGGATTCGGGCACCCAGCAACTGCTTGGCAGTTGCGTGGTGGTCTATCTCGAATGCGACGCCGCCACCGTCGCCGAACGGATCGCAAGGAATTCCGGCCGGCCGCTGCTGGCCGGCGATGCCATCGGCCGCTGGCAGACGTTGTTCGCGGCCCGGCAGCCGGTCTACGAACGGCTCGCCAACCTTGTCCTCGATGTCCGCAGCGGCACCGTCCACGAGCTCACGCGCCGGCTCGAAACCGCACTGCAGGAATACGCCGCCGAGGCGGCCGCTGCCACTGACCTGCCCGCGGCAACAAAGAAAGTTGACCAGTGAATACCGAATCAACCGTCATCAAGGTCACCGGCAGTACCCCCGGTGACAACTACGACGTCGTCGTGGGCCGCGGGCTGCTTGCCAGCCTCCCGGCACTCCTCGGGGAGCGCGTCCAGCGCGTCCTGGTGATCCATCCGCGCGCGCTGCGCCTCACGGGCGACACCGTCCGGGAAGAGCTGGCCGCGGCCGGGTTCACCGCCCTCACGGCCGAGATCCCGGACGCCGAAGAGGGCAAGCACATCGAGGTCGCCTCCTTCTGCTGGCAGGTCCTGGGGCAAAACGACTTCACCCGCTCCGACGCCGTGGTCACCGTCGGCGGCGGCGCCGTGACCGACCTCGGCGGCTTCGTCGCCGCCACCTGGTTGCGCGGGGTTAAAGTCATCCACATGCCCACCAGCCTGCTCGGCATGGTGGATGCGGCCGTCGGCGGCAAAACCGGGATCAACACCGCCGAAGGCAAGAACCTCGTGGGCGCGTTCCACCCGCCGGCCGGTGTCCTCGCGGACCTGGACACCCTGGACACGCTGCCGAAGAACGAGCTCATCTCCGGCATGGCCGAGGTGATCAAGTGCGGCTTCATTGCCGACCCCGTCATCCTGGACCTGATCGAAAAAGACACGGCCGCCGTCGCCGACCCCCGCTCGGCCCTCCTGCGGGAACTGATCGAGCGGGCCATCAGCGTCAAGGCCGACGTCGTTTCCGAGGACCTCAAGGAATCCGGGCGCCGCGAAATCCTCAACTACGGCCATACCCTGGGCCACGCGATCGAACTCGCCGAACGGTACTCCTGGCGGCACGGAGCCGCCGTCTCCGTGGGCATGATGTTCGCCGCCGAACTGGCCCGCAGCGTCGGCCGGCTGAGCGACGCGGACGCCGACCGGCACCGCAGCATCCTGGAAAGCCTGGGCCTGCCCATCACCTACCGCCGCGACCGGTGGCAGGCGCTGCTGGATGGCATGCGCCGGGACAAGAAGTCCCGCGGTGACCTGCTGCGCTTCGTAGTGCTCGACGGCATCGCCCGGCCGGGAATCCTCGACGTCCCGGACACGTCCCTGCTGTTCGCCGCCTACCAGGAAATCGCCTCCTGATGCTCCTGGGCGCGTCCACAAGCGAATGGCCGGAGGCGGGATTCGCCGGCATCAGGATCAACCCGGAGACCCTGCTCCCGGAAATAGTCAACGCGGAAGTGTGCGCCGCCGCCCTGACCGCCTCCACGGACCCCGCGGACCTGATCTACGTCCGCCTCGTTGAAGGACGGACCGCGGAGGCTGCGGAGCTGCTGGCTTCGGCCCGCTGCCGGCAGCCGAGCGCGATCCGGCTCCGCCTCTTCGAGGCCGTGCTGCTGCGCATGGCCAACCGGCTGGACGCCTCCGCGGAACTGTATGCCCAGCTGCTGTCCGAAACGCAGGGCACCCTGCAGGAGGCAGCCGTCCTCCAGCACCAGGGCCGCTCCCACTTCGCCGTTGGAAACTTCGCCGCCGCCGTGGACAGCCTGGCTGCAGCGCTCGATCTTCGCGTCGCAGCGGCCGACAACGCTGCGCTGATCTACGCCTCAACCGTGGCGCTGCAGCGTGCCCGGCACATGCTGGAGCAGGAGGGCTGAAGCCCCGCCGGGGGCTTCAAGGGTCCGCGTCGGGCAGCGGCCCGCAGAAACCGGTAGAATGGTTTTTGGATTTTTGATAATACGAGCTGGCGGGCCGTCCGGCGTGCCTGCCCGACATACCAGGCTGGCAGTGCGCCCCCGCCTAAACGAAACCAGAGGATACAGTGGCAACCACTAACGACATCAAAAACGGAACCGTCCTTAAGCTTGAAGGCCAGCTTTGGAACATCATCGAGTTCCAGCACGTCAAGCCGGGCAAGGGCGGCGCCTTCGTGCGCACCAAGATGCGTAACGTGATGTCCGGCAAGGTCGTCGACAAGACCTTCAACGCCGGACTCAAGATCGAAACCGCCACGGTTGACCGCCGCGACTACCAGTACCTGTACCAGGATGGCGCGGACTTCGTGTTCATGGACACGAGTGACTTCGACCAGCTCACCGTTTCCGCCGCCACCGTCGGGGACGCCACCAACTTCATGCTCGAAAACCAGATGGTCAACATCGCCATCCACGAGGGCAACCCGCTCTACATCGAACTGCCCCCGAGCGTCGTCCTCGAGATCACCTACACGGAGCCGGGCCTGCAGGGCGACCGCTCCTCGGCCGGCACCAAGCCCGCCACCCTCGAGACCGGCTACGAGATCCAGGTGCCGCTGTTCGTCGAGAACAACACCCGGGTCAAGGTCGACACCCGCGACGGCAGCTACCTCGGTCGGGTCAACGACTAGTGAGTGCCCGCGGTAAGGCCCGGAACCGGGCCCTGGATGTTTTGTTCGAGGCGGAGCAGCGCTCCCTCTCGGCGTTCGACGTGCTGCGCTCCCG